>CAZMQP010000248.1:0-4386 GCA_964568385.1 uncultured bacterium | reverse complement strand
CTTCGAGCATCCGTTCGGCGGCGGCCTGCAGCGAGTCGGCGCGCGCGAGCTGCCAGCGGCGCCACTGCGCGCCGCGCGCCGCGGCCGATGCGCCGGCCACGGCGCTCGAGCCCACCCACTCCGACTCGGTCGCGGCCGCCTCGATGAGCGATTGCTCGATCGCCGCCGGCTCGGCGAGCGGCAGGGCGAGCGCGAGCTCGCGCTGGCGCTCGAGTACGGCCACGCTCGGGGCCGGCGGCTGCTCGGCCGCCGGGCCGGCGTAGGGACCGGGCAGGTGGCGCGCGAGGTCGTGACGCAGCGAGGCCTCGGCGAGCAGCAGCGCGCCGATCTCGCTGCCGCGCGTCATCGGCAGCGACGGGCCGTGCGGCACACTCGCCCGCCAGCGCGCGCGCAGGGCGTCGTCGAGTTCGCGCAGGGCCGGCGTGGCGCCGGCCTGGTGCGCCGCGAGATCGCGCGCCAGCGCCTCGGCCGCGACCGCGCCCGGGGCCCGCACGATCAACTCGAGCCCGCGCGGGCTCGTCACGACCTCGGCGCTCTCGCCCGAGCCGGGGCTGCGCGGCCAGTCGGCCTCGGTCAGCGCGGCGCCGGCCCACGGCAGCCGGACCTCGTAGCGGGCGAGCGAGGGCGGCGCGAGCCCGATCGCCAGGATGGCACCGAACAGCGCGCCGATCAGCAGCAGGGCGAGGACGGAGGAGCGGGAACGCGGGGAACGGGACGAAGCGGCGTCATCCTTGGCGCGCATCGGCGGAGGGGACCTTTCCGGTCAGCGAGGGGGCCCGCACGGCTGTCAGTGGCACGGCCCCCGATCCTTCGGGAGCCTGCTGCAACCTAGTGAAGCGCCCCGCTCACCGTCAAGCGCGCAGCGCGTTCTCCCCCACCGTGCGCTCGGCGACCGGCAGCGTGAACCAGAACGTGCTGCCCTGTCCCAGTTCGCTCTCCACGCCGATCGTGCCGCCGTGCTGCTCGACGATGCCCTTGCTGATCACCAGCCCGAGGCCGGTGCCGCCCACCTTGCGCGTCGAGCTCGAATCCACCTGCTGGAACTTGCGGAACAGCTTGGGCAGGTCGCGCGCGGCGATGCCCTCGCCGTGATCGCGGATCTCGACACGCACCATGCCCTGGTGCTCGCGGGCGCGGATGTCGATCGCCCCCTCGATCGGCGAGAACTTGATGGCGTTGCTCAGCAGGTTGGTCACCACCTGCGTGATGCGATGGGCGTCGAGCAGGACATCGGGCAGGTCGTCGCTCCACTCGAGCGAGAGCCGGATGCGGCGCTCCTCGATGAGCGTGCGCAGGTTCTGGCTCGCCTGCTGCACCACCGGCTCCAGGCGCTGCCGCTCGATGGTCATGAACAGCGAGGCCGACTCGAGCTTGCTGAAGTCGAGGATGTCGTTGATGAGCAGCAGCAGGCGCTCGGCGTTGGCGTGCGCGATCGTCAGCAGCTTGCCCTGCTGGTCGTTGTTCTGGAAGTAGCGCTCGTCCGCGAGCAGCTCGACCGCGCCCTTCACCGACGTCAGCGGCGTGCGGATCTCGTGCGAGACCACCGCCACGAAGTCCGACTTCAGCCGGTCGAGGCTCTTGGTGTGCTCGAACAGCTGCGAGTTGCGGATCTGCACCGCCGCCTGGGAGGCGAACAGGCCGAGGAACTCCTGGTCGTCGGAGGTGAAGCCGCTGGGATTCCCCCACACGGCCAGCACGCCGAAGCAGTCGTCGCCCTGCACGAACGGTACCGCGAGCAGCGGCGTGCCGGGGGGCGTCAGCAGTCCCGGCAGCGCGCCCTCGGTGCGGCCGCGGGCGGGCTGACGCGACCGGACGACCTGGCCGAGCACGCCCTCGCCCGCGGCGAAGCGCGGGAGGTCGTCGTCCGCGCTCTCCTCGCGCTCGGCGCCGAGGTGGGCGGCGAGTTCGTACTTGCCGACGTCCTCGCGCTGCAGCCAGACGGCCGAGCCGGCGGCGCCGGACTGCTCGATCGCGACACGGTTGATGCGCTCGAGCCTCGGCGCGAGGCCGAGGTCGGTGCCGATCTCCATCGCCACACGGTAGAGCGTGTCCATCTGCCGGGTCGCGAGCTGCACCTTCTCGCGCAGCTCGTGCTCGTGCCGCTCGAGCACCGCGTTGGTCTCGCGCAACTCCTGCATCAGCGCGTGGTTCTGCAGGCGGAGCCGGCGATTGCCGAGGTGCTGGCTGACGAGTTCGGGGAGCTTGGCGATGTCGTCGAAGGGCTTGGTGATGAACTCGCAGGCGCCTTCGCGCAGGGCGTCGATGGCGTTCTGCGTCGTCGCGTAGCCGGTCATCAGGATCACGGCCGCCTCGGGGTCGCGCAGCCGGGCGTGGCGCATGACGTCCAGTCCCGAGCGGCCGGGCAGGCTGATGTCGGTCAGCACGAGATCGGGCAGCTGCGCGTCGATCCGCTGCATCGCCGACTCGGCGTCGGTGGCGAAGACCAGCTCGAACCGCGGATCGGCGAGCGCCTCGCGCAGCACGTCCGCGACCGTCTCGTCGTCCTCGACGACGAGCACGCGCGCGGGCGCGGCGAGGGCCGCGGCGTTCGGATCGGCGGGGACGGATTCGGAGTCGGCCATGGGGTTCCCGATCAGTGGGTGTGACGCGGTGCGGCGGCCGCCGTGCAGCGGCGTCCGGCCTTCTTGGCGAGGCCCAGGGCCTGCTCGGCGGCGGCCAGCAGTTCGGTGGCGTCGAGTCCGTCGCGCGGCGCGGCGGCGACGCCGGCCGAGCAGCTCAGGTGGCCGGCGCGGGCGAACCGGTGCGACTCGACCGCGTGCCGCAGCCGCTCGGCGAGCCGGCGCGCGGGCGCGAGGTCGCAGTCGGGCAGGATGACGCCGAACTCGTCGCCGGCGAGGCGCGCGAGATGGTCCCCCTCGCGCAGCGCCACCTTGAGCACGAGCGCGCACTCCGCCAGCACGGCCTCGCCGGTGTCGGTGCCGAAGCGCGCGTTGATGCCCGCGAAATGGTCGAGGTCGAGGGTGACGACGGCGATCGGCGTGCCCGTGCGCTCGGCGCGGGCGACCTCCTCGATCAGCCGCGCCTGGAACGCCGGCGAGTCGGCGAGCCCGGTCACCGCGTCGCGCCCCGGCTGCCGGCGCAGGCGCTCGTGTTCGAGCCGGGCGCCGAGCGCGGCCCCCAGCGCGCCCGAGGCGGTGCGCACGAGCGACAGCTGCCCGGGACGCCAGCGCTGGCCGCGGTGCCCGCGCAGGTCGAGCGTCCCCACGCGCTGGCGGCCATGGAAGAGCGGCACCCCCATGCACTCGCGCAGGTCGCCGGCCTCCTCCTGCCATTCGCCGCGCGCGCACCACGGCTCGAGCCGCCCGTCCGCCCCCACCGCGTGCAGGGCGACCCCGGCGCACTCGAACGCCTCGAGCAGCTGGTCGAGCGCCCGCGGCATGGCGGAGCGGTCGTGCGGCGCGCTCAGCAGCGCCTCGCACGCGGCCCACAGCGAGCCGGCCGCCTCGCGCCGCTCGGGGCGCGGCGGCGCCGCGGTGGCGGTGCTGCCGTCCGTCCGGCGGTCGCGCGGCGCCGGCGGCGCCGGGCGGGCGCCGCCCTCAGGCCGCACGGGGGCGGGGAACCGCGCCACCGAGGCTCGATCGGAGTGACTTGAGCCGTCCTGCCGCTTCTTGGATCCGGCTGGACTCACGGAGCATGACCTCCAGGCGATCGCGCACGACCGGAGCCTGCGCGATGGGGTTCATCATCAGGAGCTGCGCGTTGCCGCGCACTCCCACGAGCGCGTTGTTGATGTCGTGATGCGCGGCCAGCGTCTCGGACGCCTGCCGGTCCCACATCTGCTGCAGCGGCCACCAGTCCTCGAGCGTGCGGGCCAGTTCCTCGGCGGCCGCGGTCTCGCCGCGTGCCGCGCACTCGTCCGCGAGCGCGGCGAGCCGGACCTGGAGCGCCCACCAGGGCGGCGGGATCGGGGGCGGCGGCGCGTCGGGTGTCATGCCGCCTCGTCCAGCGTCATCGCCTTGTGCATGCGCAGGCGCAGGCGCGCCATGGCGCGGGTGTGGACCTGCGAGACGCGCGACTCGGAGATGCCGAGCGTGCGGCCGATCTCCTTGAGCGTCATGTGCTCGTAGTAGTAGAGGGCGACCACGAGGCGCTCCTGCTCGGGCAGCTGGTCGATGACGCCCATCATCAGGTGGCGCTCCTGCTCGGTCTCGAGGCGCTCCTCGAGATCGGGGGCGGTCGGGTCCGCGAGGTGGTCGGCCAGCGTGCCCTGGTCCTCGCCGTCCTGCGTGCGCGACTCGTCGAGCGACACGAGCACGGCGCCGCGAACGTGGTCGAGCAGGCGGTAGAAGTCGTCGCGCGACATCTTCAGCTCGCGCGCCACCTCGTCCTCGGACGCGGCGCGGCCGAGCTTCTGGTCGAGCTTGC
>CAZMQP010000247.1:0-4395 GCA_964568385.1 uncultured bacterium | reverse complement strand
GACCTGCAGCGCATCCAGGGCGTCAAGGCGGGCGACATCGCCCCCTCGACGCGGCCGATCCGCAGCAACCTCGGCTCGAGCGAGGCGGGGCTGAGCAACGTCGGGCTGGTGTACAGCAAGGGCAACGCCGTGCTGAGCATGTTCGAGCGCTACCTGACCCCGCCCGTGTTCCAGAAGGGCGTGCGCGCCTACCTGCAGAAGCACGCGTGGGGGAACGCCGTGGCCGCCGACCTGTGGCGGGCGCTCGACGAGGCCAGCGGCAAGCCGGTCTCGGCGGCGATGGCCACGTTCACCGACCAGCCCGGTCTGCCATTCGTGCGCGTGGTCCCGACCGCCCGGGGCGTGCGGCTGACCCAGCGCCGCGCCGCCAGCGCTGGTGTCTCGCTGGAGCCGCATCTCTGGAAGGTGCCGATGGTGCTCAAGTGGAGCGACGGCCGCTCCGTGCGCACGCAGCGCGTCCTGCTCGACCGCGAGAGCGTCGTGGTGGACCTGGGCGGCGCCCCCCGGTGGGTGTATCCGAACGCCGAGGGCCGCGGCTACTACGGCTGGAGCGTGCCCGGCGACATGCTGGTGGCGCTCGCGGACGCCGCACCCACCCAGTTCAGCGCGTTCGAGCGCGTCGCCTACCTGGCCAACCTGTCCATGCTGCTGCGCATGGGCGAGGTGACCGGTGACGCCTACCTGCAGTCGCTCGCGGGGTTCGGCCGCGACCCGGAGCCGCAGGTGCTCGCCTCGATGCTCGCGCAGCTCACCGCGGCGAGCAGCGCGCTCGTGCCCGACGACCTCGCCGAGCCGTTCGCGCGCTACGTGCGGCGCACGCTGTCGCCGGCGCTGGCGCGCATCGGCGAGCGGCGCCAGCCGGGCGAGGACGAACTCGTGAGCGATTCGCGCGGCCGGCTGATGCGCTGGCTGGCGCTTCGCGGGCACGACGAGCAGGTGCGTGCGTTCGCCGAGGCCGAGGCCCGGCGCTACCTGGCGGACTCGAGCGCGGTGGACCCGGGCGTGGTGGACGACGTGCTCGCGATCGCGGTGACGCGCGGCGACGCGGCGCTGTTCGACGAACTGCAGCGGCGATACGAGACCGCCACGGTGCCGGCGCAGCGCCGTCGGTTCCTGTCCACGCTGGGCGGATTCCGGGATCCGGCGCTGGAGGTGCGTGCCCTCGACTACATGCTCACCGATGCCGTCCGGCCCACCGAGGGCTTCCAGATCATGCAGGGCTGGCAGGGCAAGGACGAGGCGGCGGGCGAGCGCTTCCGCGAGTGGATGTACGAGCACTGGACCCCGTTCTCGCAGAAGGTGCCGCCGCCGGCGCTGCGGTTCGCGCCGATGATGCTGGGCGGGGGCTGCGCCAAGGCGCCCTTCGAGCGCATGCGGCAGTTCCTCAGCGACCCCGCGCGGGCCGTGCCCGGCGTCGAGCAGAGCATCGCCCAGACCCGTGACGCGGTGGAGGACTGCATCGGGCTGCGCGAGCGCGAGGGCGAGGCGGTGCGGCGGTACCTCGAGGGCGCCGGGGCGGACTGATCCGCCCTGCCTCCCGGGGACGGCAGCCGCTATGCTCATACCGCCCTGGCGTCCACGCCGTGCGGGGGAACGCGCGGCCGCCGCCCCCGGAGGACCCATGCGCCCGATCGCCCTCGCCCTCGTCCTCGCCGGCCTGCTGCTGTCGCCGGCGGCCGGCCGCGCCCAGACCTGCTCCGCCTGCGTGCCGCTCGACGACACCGCCGGTCCGCCGCATCGCGGGCACGCGCTGGGGCTCTACGGGCCCGGCGCCAACACGCCGCCGGCCGCGCACCAGTCGCTGGCGGCCGCCGCCGCGGCGCGCGTCGTGCCGCGCGATGCGACCGGAGCGCCCTCGCCGAACGGGCTCATCGGATGGCTGGCCATCGGCATGAGCAACACGAACCAGGAGTTCGCCGCGTTCGAGCGGCTCGAGGACGTGCGCACCGGACGCCGGGCGCGGCTCGTGGTGCTCGATGGCGCGGTCGGCGGCCAGAGCGCCGACGTCATCATGAACCCCGCGGCCGGCTACTGGACCACGGTCGCGAGCCGGATCGCGGCGGCGGGACTGGATCCGGACCAGGTGCAGGTGGCGTGGCTCAAGCAGGCGGACGGCGCCGTGCCCGACACGAGCTTCCCGGCGCACGCCGAGACGCTGAGCGCGCATCTCCATCGCATCGTGCGCGACCTGCGCGTGCGATTCCCGAATCTGGAACTGTGCTACCTGTCGAGCCGCATCTACGGCGGCTACAGCGGCGGCAGCCAGCGCTCCGAGCCGCTCAGTTTCGAGACCGGCTTCGCCATGCGCTGGCTGATCGGGCGGCAGACCGCGGGCGACCCGCTGCTCAACGCCGATCCGGACGCCGGTCCCGTGGAGGCGCCCGTGCTGCTGTGGGGGCCCTATCTCTGGGCGAACGGCCTGACGCCGCGGGCGAGCGACGGGCTCACGTGGGCGCCCGCCGACCTCGAGGGCGACGGCGTGCACCCTTCCGCCTCGGGCGAGGCCAAGGTGGCGGCGCTGCTGCAGGGATTCCTCGCCAGCGAGCCGACCGCGGCGCCATGGCGCGATGCGGCGACGGGCGAGTGGTCGCAGGCCGTCGGGGCCGAGGCCGACGCCTGGGTCGAGGACGCGCAGCCCGCGGCCCAGCACGGCGCGGACCCGGTGCTCGTGTGGTCGAACCCGGGCGCGCGCGCCTACCTGCGCTTCGATCTCTCGGGCGTGACCGGTCAGGTGTTCCACGCCAAGCTCAGCCTGCGGACGCCCGCCGACGCGGCCATCTCGCGCGCCGAGGTCGTCCGCGTCTCCAACACCACCTGGGACGAGGCGACGATCACCGCGGCCACCGCCCCTCCGCTCGACGGCGCCGTGCTCGGGGTCATCCCCTCGGCCAGCCGCGGCACCGCCCTCTCGCTCGACGTGACCGCGGCCGTGCAGTCGGCGCTCGCGGCGGGGCCGGGCGCCCGGCTGACGCTGGCGCTGCGCGCGCTCACCGGTCCCGGCGCCGCCCAGTCGGTGATGAGCCGCGAGGCGGGCGAGGGGCCGCGGCTCGTGCTGGGCCTGACGAGCGGCGCGCTGTCGGCGCCGCCGCAGGCGGCCGTGGGGGCCCGGCTCTCCGTGCGCGCGCACCCGGTCCGGGGCGATGCGGTGGTGGATCTCGCGCTCGCCTCGCCGCTCGCCGACGTCGCGCTGGAGGTGTTCGACGTGCACGGACGGCTCGCCGCGGTGCTGCACCGCGGCCCGCTCGCCGCAGGTTCGAACGCCTTCACGTGGACGGGGCGGGGGTCCGCCACCGGCGTGCATCTGGTGCGGCTGCGCGACCGGGCCAGCGGCGCCACGCTGGCGCAGCGCAAGCTCGTGCGGCTCGCGCCCTGAGGGGCGCACGACGGGCGCGCGGCGGCCTCTCGCGGTTCGCCGCGCGTCCCGGTGCGGCGCTAGGATGACCGGCGAGCCCGTTCCCGTCCCTCGAGGAGGATCCGCCGCGATGCCAAGCCATGCGTACCGAGCCGCCGTCCTGACGTCCGCCCTCTGCCTCGCTGCGGCCGCCGGATGCGGCGGCGTGTCCGGACCGCCGGGCGATGCCCCGTCGGCCGCGCGCGACTCGGCCGCCGCCCCGGACTTCATCAACACCGTGTGGGTGGTGGCGCGCTCCTCGGCCGCCGAGCCGGGCATGCTGTACGCGTTCCTCGCCGACAGCACGCTCGTGATGTCCTCGTCGCACGCCGACGCCGCGTTCGGGACGTGGCGCTACCAGGATGGCGCGCTGACGCTGATCGAGCGGGGCCGCACCTACCCGGTGGACCTCGTGAGCCTGAGCGCCGACAGCCTGAGCCTCGTCCTGCGCGGTCCCGGCGTGCCGGTCTCGATGACGCTGGTGCCGGCGGCGCGTCCGCTGCCGCGGTGACCGCGGCGGTGCGCCGGGCGCGGCGTCATGCGCGCCCGGTCGCACCGCGCCCGGCTCAGGCCGAGACGTACTCCTCGATCGGCGGGCACGAGCACACCAGGTTGCGGTCGCCGTAGGCGCCGTCCACGCGGCTCACCGACGGCCAGAACTTGCGCTCGCGCACGTACGGCAGCGGGAAGGCCGCCTTCTCGCGGCTGTAGGAGCGGGCCCACTGGTCGCTGAGCACCACGTCGAGCGTGTGCGGCGCGTGCTTGAGCGGGTTGTCGTCCTTGGGGCTGCGGCCGGCGGCGATGTCGTCGATCTCGCCGCGGATCGCGATGAGCGCGTCGCAGAAGCGGTCCAGCTCCGCCTTCGACTCGCTCTCGGTCGGCTCGATCATCAGCGTGCCGGCCACCGGGAACGAGATCGTCGGCGCGTGGAAGCCGAAGACCATCAGCCGCATGGCCACGTCGACGACCTCGATGCCGGCGACCTTCTTCAGCGAACGCAGGAC
>CAZMQP010000246.1:0-4410 GCA_964568385.1 uncultured bacterium | reverse complement strand
GCCGCACTCGGCGGCTGGGCCCTCGCGCGCGCCGCCGACCCCCCCGCCTCGCTGCACCGCCCGCTGCCGCTGTCGCCGCGCGACGCCTGGTGGGCGCGTGCGTCTCGGCTCGCCGCGTTGCTCGCCGCGCTGGCGGCGGCGGCCGCGCTCGCCGGCGCCCAGCAGGGCCAGGGCGGCGTCGCCGGGATCGCGCTGCTGTGGCCGCTGCCGGCGCTGGCGGTCGCGATGCTCGGCCTGCATCACGGCCTCACCCTGCCCTCTCACCCCGCCGCGGCCGAGGGCCTGTACGTGGGATGGCTCGGCGTGATGCTGGCCGCCAGCTGGATGATCCCGCTGCTCGGGTGGGTCGTGCTGCTGGCGGCGCTGCTCCACTCGCTCCGGCGGCTGCCGCGGGGCCATCATCCGGAGGCGCTCGGATGATTTTCGTGCACGGCCTGGTGCGGCGCTACGGTTCGCGCGCGGCGCTCGACGGCGTCTCGTTCGAGGTGCATCCGGGCGAGATCGTCGGGCTGCTCGGCGCCAACGGCGCGGGCAAGAGCACGCTGCTGCGCACGCTGGCGGGGCTGCAGCCGCCCGATGCCGGCCGCGTCTCGGTGGCGGGTCACGACGTGTGGGACCAGCCCATCGAGGCGCGCCGGGCGCTGGGCTACGCCGCCGAGGAGCCGAGCTTCCACGAGGAGCTCTCCGCCGCCGAGCACCTGGCGTTCGTGGCCTCGGTGCGCGCCATGGACCCCGCTGCCGCCGCCGCCCGCACCGCAGCGCTGGCCGAGTCCCTCGACCTCGCGCGGCAGCTCGACGAGCCGGTTCGGGGTTATTCTCATGGCATGCGCAAGAAGGCGTCGTTCCTGGCGGCCGTGCTCCACCAGCCGGCCGCGCTGCTGTGCGACGAGGCGCTCGAGGGGTTCGATGCCCCCTCGGCCCTCGCCGCCAAGGACGAACTGCGCGCGCTCGCTGCGCACGGCACGGCGGTGCTGTTCTCGAGCCACGTCACCGAGACCGTCGAGCGGCTGTGCGACCGCGTCGTGGTGCTGCACCGCGGCCGCATCGCGCGCACGCTGTCGCGCGCCGAGTGGGGCGCCCCTGGCGAACGGCACTCCCCGCTCGAGCGCGCGTTCCTCGAGATCGCCCGCGGGGGTGACGCATGAGCCGGTGCAACGCATCCCTGCTGCTGCTGGCCGCCCTCGCGGCCGCGGGCCCGGCCGCCGCCTACACGCCGCCGACGCGGGTCCAGAACATCCTCGTCACGGCACCCGACCGCGCCACCCTGCGCGCGCAGCTGCGCGCCTTCGCCGACTCCTCGCGCGGACGCTCGGCCGTGGACGAGGGCGAGGCGTGGCGCTACCTGGCCGAGTCCCACTGGCGGGCCGGCGAGGCCGACAGCGCGCGGGCGATCGCCGAGCGCGCCGTCGAGCGGCGCGGCGACACCGACGAACGGCTGCTGCTCGCCGACGCGCTGCTCGAGCGCGGCCTCGCCGCCGACCTGGCGCGGGTGCCGGACCTGATGGCCAGCACGCGCATGGAGGTGGCCGACGCCCCGTCGTCGCGGCGCGCTCCGGTCGTCGTGCGGCTGGCGTGGGCGAGGCAGCGCGCGGGCGACCTCACCGGCGCCGCCGAACTCATCGCCGACGACCTCGCGTGGCTCGCCCGCGAGCCCGGCTGGGCGGCACGCCTGGCGCCCGCCCTGCAGGCGCTGCCCGCGCGGCGCCGCGCGTGGCGGACGCTGCTCGAGGCCGCGGTCACCGCCCGCCTCAGCGACACCGCGCTGACGCGGCTCGCCGAGCAGGCCGCCTCGGCGGTCTCGCCCGACTCGGCCGCGCTCGTGCGCGCGCGCGTCGCCTCGATCCGCGCCGTGGACCAGATCTTCGCCGAGGTCCGCGGCGGCGGCCGCTCGTCGGCCATCGCCGGGGCGCCGGTGTGGCGCCTGCCCTCGCGCGGCGTCGTCCAGGGCATGGCGCTGCTGCTGCTGCCCGGCCGCGTCGGCTCGATCGCCGAGGCGGACTCGCTCATCGAGGCCCTGCGCGCGCAGCGGCTCGACGTGCTCGTGGTGAGCGCCGCCGACCTGCCGGCCACGCATGCCGCGACCGCGTTCGGCCGCGAGACCTCCGACCTCCGCCTCGCCGCCACGCTGGCGAGCACGCTCGCCGCGGAGACGCCCCCCGGCCTGCCGGTGCTGGTGGTGAGCGGCGAGGACTGGGCGCCGGCGTCCGCCCGGCTCGCGCGCGATCACGCGCCGGTGCGGGGCGTCGTGCTGCTGTCGCCGTGGCCCGCGGGCCCGGACCGCGGCCCGATGGCGGCCGCCCTGCGCGAGGCGGGCGTGCCCGTGTACGTGCAGACCGCCCCCGAGGCGGTGCTCGCCAACGAGTACGCCGACCGGCTCGCGACGCTGCTGCCGCCGCGCCGCGTGCGTGTCGCGGACGGCGCGGCGCCCGGCGTCGGCGTGGCGCTGCTGCGCCGCGACGCCGCCGCGCTCATGCGAGTGCGGACCTGGGTTGCGGAGTCGATTCGCTCGCCACGCGCCACTCCACCCAGACGACAGCGGCGAGGATGAGCGCGGCGCCCGCCCACCATCTCGGCTCGAACCGCTCCTGCCCCAGCGTCAGCGCGAAGAAGAGCGCGAACACGGGCTCGAGCGCGAACAGCAGGCCGATTCGCGCGGCCGACAGCACGCGCTGCGCCTGGATCTGGAGCAGCGGCGCCACCGAGCTACCGGCGATCGCCAGGTAGCCGAAGGCGATCCAGTCGCCGGGCGCCAGCGCGCGATACGCGGTGGCCACATCGCCCGCGAACGGCGCCATCATCAGCGCCACCACCGTGACCTGCACGGTCACCAGGTGCATCGCGTCGATGTCGTGCGCGTGCCGCGCCACCCACACGATCTGCGCGGCGTAGAGCACGGCGCCGACCAGCGTGATCACCTCCCCGCGGCCCAGCCGCAGTGCGCCGTCGAGCGACATCAGCGCCGAGCCCGCCAGCGCCACCCCGAGCCCCGCCCACATGTCGCCGTTCGGCCGCTGCCGCAGCACCGGCCACGCGATGAGCCCCGCGGTGAGCGAGCCGGCGCACGTCAGGAACGCCGACGACCCGGCCGACGTGGACTGCAGGCCCCAGGCCTGGAACACGAACCCCGCGGTCATGAACAACCCGCTCACCGCGCCGATCATGACGTGGCGGCGGTCGGGCCGGCGGCGGCGGGCGAGCGACAGCGTCCAGAACAGCAGCGCGGCGACGCTGAAGCGGCCGAACACCAGCGCCGCCGGCGTCAGGTGCTCGACGCTGTCGCGGATGGCCACGAACGTCGCGCCCCACAGCAGCGTCGCCATCACCATCGCGGCGACGCCCGTGGACGGCCGCGGCGCCGCGCTCACGGCCGTTCGCGCCGGCGCTTGCCGGTGTGCGGCTGGCTCAGCGCGAAGGACAGGCTCTCGAACTCCATCGCCATGTCCACCGTGCGCAGCGTCACCCACTCCGGCACCCGCAGCTTGCGCGGCGCGAAGTTGAGGATGCCGCGCACGCCGGCGGCGACGAGGGCGTCGGCCACCTCCTGCGCCGCACGGCCGGGCGTGGCGATGACGCCCATGTCCCAGCCCTCGCCGGCGGCGATCTCGCTCACCGGGCGCACCGGGCGGCCCTCGATGGTCTGCCCGATGCGCGAGGGATCGCTGTCGAACACCGCCACGATGTCGAATCCCTGCTGCTGGAACCCGGTGTAGGCGAGCAGCGCCGAGCCGATGTGCCCGGCCCCCGCCACGGCCACGGTCCAGCGGCGGTCGAGCCCGAGGATGGCCTTGATCTCGCTGCGCAGGTGGTCGATCGGATAGCCGAGGCCGCGGCGGCCGAACGAGCCGAACGACGACAGGTCCTTGCGCACCTGGGCCGAGGTGATGCCCTCGCGGTCGGCGAGCATCTGCGACGACACCATGCGCCGCCCCTCGAGCGCCACTTCGAGCAGCACGCGGTAGTAGTGCGACAGGCGGCGCACGGTCGGTTCGGAGATGCGGCTCATGGCGGCGATGGGTCTCTCTCGTGAAACGATTCACAAACGCGGGCCGCGAAAGGGCCGCGGAGCGCATGCCCCGCGGCCCTCCCGCCCGCGCTCACTCGGCGGCCGGTTCCCCGGTCGCGCCCTTGTCGTCGTCACCCTTCTCGTCGTCGTCCTTCACCACGCGGGTGACGGCGGCGACCGTGTCGGCCAGCAATTCGCCCTCGCCCGCCGGGTCGAGGTTCACGAGGCGCACGCCCTGCGTGTTGCGCCCGATCACCGAGATGCCCTTGACCGGCGTGCGGATGAGCTTGCCGCGGCGGGTGATGATCAGCAGGTCGTCGTCGTCCACGACCTCCTTCACCGCCACGACGTTGCCGTTCCGCTCGGTGGTCTTGATGGTGATGATGCCCTTGCCGCCGCGGTGCGAG
>CAZMQP010000245.1:0-4410 GCA_964568385.1 uncultured bacterium | reverse complement strand
GCACCGAAGCGCTCGCCCGTGAGCATGTACTCGCGCGCCCAGCGGTCGCCGAGGCGCCGGATCACGTACGGGCTGATGATCCCCGGCAGGATCCCCAGCCGCACCTCGGTGAGCCCGAACTTGGCATCGTCGGTCGAGACCACGATGTCGCAGCAGCACACGAACCCGACGCCGCCGCCGAACACATTGCCGTGCACGCGACCCACGACGGGCTTGGGGAAGTCGGCGAGTGAGGCGAACACACCCGCCAGCGTCTCGGCCTCGGCCAGGTTCTGCTCGAACGTGGCGTTGGCGCTCGCCTTCATGGCGCCGATGTCGGCGCCGGCGCTGAACGAGGGACCGCGGCCGCCCAGCACCACGACGCGGCAGGCCGCGTCGTCGGCCAGCGCGTGGAGCGCGGTGGTGAGTTCGCGGCCGACCTCGGCGTTGAGCGCGTTGTGGGACTCGGGCCGGTCGAACCAGAGGCGCGCGGCGGCGCCGTCGCGCTGCACATCCACGAGTGGCATGCGGGGCTCCTCGATGAGGGGGACGGACGTCCGAGCATACGGACGCGAGCGCCCGTGCTCAACGAGGGGCCCGAGGAAGCGAGGCCCCCGCCCCGCGCCGGACCGGCCGCGGCGGCGCTCCGGCTGCTGCGGCTAGGCCGCCTCCTCCATCCCCGTCGTCATGCGGTCGACACCCTCGCGGACCGCGTCCAGCACCGGCGCCAGGGTGGCCTCGTCGGTGACGCCCAGGTCGGAGAACACACGCTCGATCGAGAACGTGACCTCCTTCTCGATGTCGCCGATGCCGAGGTGCTGGCAGATGCGGTTGCCCGCGTACACGAGCCGCTGCGCCGGCGTCGCGGTGGCGCCCTTGTAGCGGTGGTGATCGCGCGCCGCCTCGACGAACGCCGCCGGCATGTCCCAGCTGGCGAGCACGTGCGCCCCGGTCTCCTCGTGGAGCTGGGACATCAGGATCTCCACCATCTCGGTCCCGAGCGACTGGCCCTTGTTGGCCCGCTCGATCTCGGCCACGGCCTGCACCAGCACCGGCTTGCCGGTGTCGTGCAGCAGCCCGAGCAGGAACGCCCCCTCGGTCTCGATGCCGGTGATGCGCGAGAGCGAATCACACGCGAGCGCGGTGCCGAGCGAGAGCCTCCACGACTCCTCGAGGATCGGCCGGTAGGCCTTCGCCGAGAAGATGCGCATGCGCATGGACTCGGCGAACACCATGTCGCGCACGGCGTTGAAGCCGAGCCGCATGAGCGCCTGCAGCAGGCCGTCCACACGCTGGCCGCCGGCGTAGGCGGCGGAGTTGGCCATCACCAGGACGCGGCTGGCCAGCATCGGATCGGTCGAGATCGCGTCCACGATGTGGTCGAGATCGGTCTCGGGATCCTGCGCGAGCTGCATGATGCGCGTCGCGACCTGCGGGAGCCGCGGGATCTCGAGCTGGTTCGACGCCAGACGCTTGGCGATCGAGGCGCGGATGACCTCGACGAGCTGGTCGTCGAGCCCATGGGAGGCGCCGTCGATCTCGTAGACGATGTTCTTGGGGCCGGTATGGTACTTGCGCTTCAGCGGTTCCATGAGCCACCCCTCGGGACTCGGTGCCGGACACTCCCATGAGTCATCGGCCGCCGCGCCCGCCGGGAACAGGGCGCATTCGGCCGGCGGCCCGGGCCACCTCGGCCAGCCCCGCCGCGGGCCTCAACCCCGCGCCAGCAGCAGGATCCCGCCCACGAACAGCGCCGCCGCCACGAGGCGGCGGCGGCGGGCCCGCTCGCCCAGTACCTGACCGCCCAGCCAGGCGCCGAACAGGATGCCCACCTCGCGCGCCGGCGCGATGGCGCTGACCGGCCCCCACTGCATGGCGGTCAGGATGAGCATGTAGCTGAGCGGGCTCAGGAGGCCGATGCCGAGCACGCGCCACGGATGCTGCCGCACCAGCCTCACCACGCCGGCGCGGTCGGCGATCGCCGCGGGCGTGAACAGCACCACGCGCACGAGTTCACCCGCCCAGTAGAAGAGCAGCGGCGGGATGCCGATGCGCTTGACCGACCAGCCGTCCCACAGCGTGTAGAACGCGATGAAGGCGCCGGTCAGAAGGCCCCAGCGGAGTCCCGCCGCGAGCCGCTCATCGTGCGCGCCGGGGCGGAACACACCCGACAGCACGATCACACCGGCGGCGATCGAGAGGATGCCGCCCACCGTCCACGGGGTGGCCGGCTCGGCGAACAACGCCAGCGCCGCGAGCCCGGCCAGCAGCGGGCCGCTGCCGCGCGCCAGCCGATAGACCACCGAGAGGTCGGCGCGGCGGGAGCCGGTGTGCAGGCACAGGAAGTACACGACGGGGATGAGGCCGCTGCCGGCGATGAAGACCAGCGCCTCGGCATCCGGCCGCCACGAGAGCGAACGCGCCAGCAGCAGCGCGGGGACCGCGTACGCGACCGCCGAGAGCGTGACCAGCACCCACATCAGGGTGCCGCGCCGCGCGGTGTCGCCGATCTGCTTGGTCCACAGGTTCCACAGCGCATGCACGATCGCCGAGGCGAGGACGAGCGCGAGGATGAACGGGGTCATGGTGGCGGCACGGTAGCGGAGTGGCGGGCGGTGCGTCGCGGAGATCGCGCCCCCGCCGCGGAGACCCGGATTGCACGCGCATTCGCTGACCCATCTCGACGACGATGTCCTGCTTCGTGACCTGTCCTCACTCGTCGCAAGGGAGCGCCACCTGAGCGTGGAGCTGCTCGCGCACCTGGCCGAAGTGGAGGAGCGCAAGCTGTATCTGTCCGCCGCGTACCCCTCGATGCACGCGTACTGCATCGGGGCGCTGCGGCTCTCCGAGGACGCCGCCTACAAGCGGATCCGCGTGGCACGCGAGGCGAGGCGATACCCCTCCATCTTCGGGGCACTTGCGGATGGGCGGCTGAACTCGACGCTCGTTCTCGTCCTCGCGCCGCACCTCACTCCCGTCAACGCGCTCGAGCTGATCCAAGCAGCCTGCGGCCGGTCGAAGTCGGGGCTCGAGCGGTGGCTCGCCACGCGAGTCGCCGGGGCCGACCCGGCCGCGAACGCCGGGAACCAACTCGCTCCAGAGCGAGTTCGCGGGACGCTCGCGCCGGTGGTCACCGAGTCCGCCGATGCGAGCACCGCTCCACTGGCTCCGGAGACCGTTGGCGCTGGGTCCTCGGGTGGTCCCGAGCAGTCGGCATCCCCTCGGCCCTGCCCGCTCCAGGTGGGCTTCTCCGCCGCCGCTCTCGACAAGTTGAAGTACGCGACGGCATTGCTCGGCCACGCCGTGCCCTCCGGCGAGTCGGCCGAAGTGCTGGAGCGAGCACTGGATGCGCTCATCGAACGAATCGAGAAGCGGCGCTTCGCCGTGGGCGCGCGCTCCAGGGCTGGCGCCGCCCGGCACTCACCGAGCGGCCGGCACATCCCCGCCGCCGTTCGCCGAGAGGTGTTCATCCGTGACGGAGGCCGATGTGCCTTCGAGAGCGCCAGTGGTCACCGATGCGGCTCCGAGACCAGGCTCGAGTTCGACCATGTGAAGCCGGTCGCGGCCGGCGGCCTCACCACGGCCGACAACCTCCGGTTGCTCTGCCGTGCGCACAACCAGCACGCCGCCGGGCGTTCGCTGGGCTCGGAGTTCATGCGGCACAAGCGGTTGCAGGCGCGGAAGGCTCGAGCCGAGACACGTGCGGCGCGCGAGTCGGGGCGAGTGCGCGACTCGCGGAGAGCGGCGGCCAGCCGCCCCGATGCATCCGCAAGCGAAGCGCCCGAGTCGGTGATCCCGTGGCTGCGCGCGCTGGGCTTCCGCCCCGACGAGGCTCGGCGCGGCGCGGAGGCATGCGACTCGATGGCCGGCGCGCCCCTCGAAGCGCGGGTCAAGCGCGCGCTGTCGGTGCTCGATCGGGTCGGCGTGCGACGGACTCCAACCCAGCCGAGTCCGCCGCCCTACATCCGGAACACGCCGAACCTGGGTTCCGGGATGGGGGCGTTGAGGCAGGCCGACAATGACAGCGCCAGCACGTCACGCGTCCTCGCCGGGTCGATGATGCCGTCGTCCCACAGGCGTGCGGTGGAGAAGTACGGGCTGCCCTCGCGCTCGTAGGTGTCGAGGATGGGCTGCTTGAACGCGTCGATCTCGGCTGCGCTCATGCGGCCGCCCTTGGCCTCGATCTGCGCCTGCTTCACCTGCGCCAGCACGCTGGCCGCCTGCTCGCCGCCCATCACGCTGATGCGCGAGTTGGGCCACATGTAGAGGAACCGCGGCTGGTAGGCGCGGCCGCACATGCCGTAGTTGCCGGCGCCGAAGCTGCCGCCGATGATCACGGTGAACTTCGGCACCTGCGCGCACGAGACCGCCGTCACCATCTTCGCGCCGTCCTTCGCGATCCCGGCCGTCTCGACCTTCTTTCCGACCATG
>CAZMQP010000244.1:0-4416 GCA_964568385.1 uncultured bacterium | reverse complement strand
GATCGGCGCAGCGCAGCTCGTAGCCGATGTTCTTGGCGTTGACGGTGGCCTTCACGTTGAACTGCTTGAGGCGCGCCTGGACCTGCGCCTTCAGGATTTCGCCGATGTTGACCTCGGCGATGCGCAGGTGGCCGTGGGCGTCGCGCTCGACGTCGCCGAGCTGCGCGAGATCGTCGGGCTCGATGGAGAGGACGAGCCCCTCGGCGAGGATGGCGACGCCGTCGCGGCGGCCGTCGGCGAGGCGCTCCAGGATGGCGCCGACCAGGGTGTCGACGACGGTCTTGAGGCGCACCGCCTCGCCCTTGAACTCCTCGGGGATGAGGGTGAGCGTCGCGCCCGCGGCCTTGCCGATGCCGAGCGCCAGGTGGCCGGCCTTGCGGCCCATCGCGATGACGAAGTACCAGCGCGACGTCGTCTTGGCGTCCACCAGCAGGTTCTTCACGATCTCGACGCCGATGTGGCGCGCCGTCTGGAACCCGAACGTGTCCACGTAGGGGGGCAGGTCGAGGTCGTTGTCGATGGACTTGGGCACGTGCACCACGTCGATGCGGCCCTTGGACTGCTCCTCGAGCTTGAGCGCCGAGTAGGCGGTGTCGTCACCGCCGATGGTCACGAGGTCGGTGACGCCCATGCGCAGCAGCGACAGCACGGTCGTCTCGAGGTGCTCGGGGTTCTTGGTGGGGTTGGCGCGCGAGATGCCCAGCGTCGAGCCGCCGCGGAAGTGGATGCGGCTCACGCCCTCGATGGTGAGCGGGCGGGCGTGGTCGATGTCGCCCTGCATCACCCACTCGAAGCCGTCCTCGAGTCCGACGACCTCGATGCCCTCGAGGCAGGCGCGGATGGTGGCCGCTCCGATGACCGCGTTGATGCCGGGAGCGGGTCCGCCGCCGACCAGGATCGCCATCTTCTTGGGGTGCGTCATGGGGTGCCTCGCGGGTGAGTGCCGAAGGTCGATTCCCCGCATGGTGCGAGGCCCCCGCGGCAGCGTCAAACGCGGGGCCGAGGCGCCCTCGGGGCTTGAACCGGCGCGCGGCCCCGCGCAGTATGCGCGGCTCATGAACCCGGCCCCGTCCCCGCCCAGCGACGCCGGCGCACCGCGCGGCCCGCTCGCCCGCGCACTCGACCTGCTCGAGCGCGCGGGCAACCGGCTGCCGGACCCCATCACCATCTTCGCGGCGATCGCCGTTCTGACGCTGGCGATGTCGTGGCTCGGCGCGCGGCTGGGCTGGCAGGCGCTGCATCCGGCCGACGGTTCGACCATCGCCGCGGTGAACCTGCTGTCGTCCGACAACATCCGCCGCATCCTCACCGAGATGGTGCGCAACTTCACCGGCTTCGCGCCGCTCGGCACGGTGCTGGTGGCGATGCTCGGCATCGGCGTCGCCGAGGCGAGCGGGCTGATCGGGGTGAGCATGCGTGCGCTGGTGGTGCGCGCGCCGAGGGCCTGGCTGACGCCGACCGTGGTGTTCGTCGGCATCATCGCCAACCTCGCGGCGGATGCGGGCATCGTCATCCTGCCGCCGGTGGCGGCGCTGCTCTACGTGGCCGCCGGGCGGCATCCGCTGGCGGGCATCGCCGCGGCGTTCGCCGGCGTCTCGGGAGGCTTCAGCGCCAACCTGCTCCCCAATCCCCTCGACGTGCTGCTGGCCGGCCTGTCGCAGGCGGCGGTGGACAGCTCCGGTCTGCTGCCCGGTTACACGGTGGAGGTGCTCGGCAACTGGTTCTTCCTGATCGCGGCCACGCCCGTGCTCACCGTGCTCGGCACCTGGGTGACCGACCGCATCATCGAGCCGCGGCTGGGGCCGTGGCGGGGCGAGGGGGCCGGCGAGGCGCAGCCGATCTCGGCCGGCGAGCGTCGCGGCCTGCGCTGGGCGGCGGCGGCCGCGCTCGCCGGCACCCTGCTGGCGGCGCTGCTGGTGGTGCCCGCCGGCGCCCCGCTGCGACTGCCCGGCGCCACCGGCATCGGCGAGCTCAAGCCGTTCTTCGACAGCATGGTCGTGCTCATCTCGTTCCTCTTCTTCGTGCCCGGGCTGGCCTACGGCATCGCCACCGGCAGCATCCGCTCCGACCGTGACGTGGCGCGCATGAGCGGCGAGGTGATGGGCACCATGGGGCCGTTCCTCGTGCTCGCGTTCATCGCCGGACAGGTGGCGAGCTGGTTCTCGTGGTCCAACCTCGGGGCGCTGCTCGCGATCGGCGGCGCCGACACACTGCGCTCGGCCGGGCTCGGCGGGCCCGCGCTGCTCATCTCGATGGTGGTGTTCACCGGCGGCATGAACCTGCTCATGACCTCGGCCACCGCCAAGTGGGCGATTCTGGCGCCGATCTTCGTACCCATGTTCGCGCTGCTCGGCTTCACGCCCGAGGCGACGCAGGTGGCCTTCCGCATCGGCGACTCCTGCGCCAACATCATCACGCCGCTCATGCCCTACGTGCCCTTCGTGCTGGCCACCATGCGGCGCTATCGTGCCGACGCCGGCGTCGGCCAGCTGATCGCGCTGATGATCCCCTATTCGGTGGTGTTCGTGGTCTCGTGGACGCTGTTGCTGCTGCTCTTCTACGCGCTCGGGCTGCCGATCGGGCCGGGCGTGGGATTCCATCTGCCGCGCTGAGGCGCGGCCTCCGGAGGTGCCGTCCGTGCGCGCTTCGCTGCTGCTCGCCGCCGTTCTCGTTTCGCTCTCCGCCGCGGGCAGCGTGCAGGCGCAGCGCCGCACCGGCAGCGTGCGCCCCGCGGATCCCGCTCACACCGGCACCATCGCGCCCGCCTACGACCCGGCGCTGCTGCAGGCGCTCGAGTGGCGCTCGATCGGGCCCTACCGCGGCGGGCGCGTGACCGCCGTCACCGGCGTCGAGGGCCAGCCGCGCCTCTTCTACATGGGCGCCACCGGCGGCGGCGTGTGGCGCACGACCGACGCGGGCGCCAGCTGGCAGAGCCTCGCCGACTCGAGCTTCGGCACGGGCTCGGTGGGCGCCATCGCCGTGGCGCCGAGCGACCCCAACGTGATCGTGGTGGGCATGGGCGAGGCGCCGATCCGCGGCAACGTCTCGCATGGCGACGGCGTGTACCGCTCCACCGATGCCGGCCGCACCTGGCGGCACCTCGGGCTCGAGGCGACGAGCCAGATCTCGCGCGTGCGCGTGCATCCCAGGGACCCCGACGTCCTCTACGTGTCGGCGCAGGGCCGCGTGTTCGGCCCCAGCGAGGAGCGCGGCATCTACCGCTCGCGCGACGGCGGCCGCACGTGGAGCCGCATCCTGTTCGTGGACACGAGGACGGGCGCCAGCGACCTCGCCATGGACCCGACCAACCCGCGCATCCTCTACGCGGGCTTCTGGCAGGTGGTGCGCAGGCCGTGGACGTTCGAGAGCGGCGGCCCGGGTTCGAGCCTGTGGAAGAGCACCGATGGCGGCGACACCTGGACCCAGCTGACGGGGCAGGAGGGCAACGGGCTCCCCAAGGGCGTGCTGGGCAAGATCTGCGTCACCGTGTCGCCGGCGAAGTCCGATCGCGTGTGGGCGATGGTGGAGGCCGAGGAGGGCGGGCTGTTCCGCTCCGATGACGCAGGCCGTTCGTGGCAGCGCGTCAACGACGAGCGCAAGCTGCGCCAGCGCGCCTGGTACTACAGCCGCCTCACCGCCGATCCCGCGGATCCCGACATGGTGTACGTGCTCAACGTGGGCCTGCACCGCTCCAAGGATGGCGGCCGCACCTTCTCGGGCGTCTCGACCGGGCACAGCGACCATCACGACCTGTGGATCGCACCCGAGGACCCGCAGCGCATGATCGTGGGCGATGACGGCGGCGCCGAGGTGAGCCTCGACCGCGGCGCCACGTGGTCCACGCTGTACAACCAGCCGACGGCGCAGTTCTACCGCGTCGCCGCCGACGACCAGTTCCCCTACCGCCTCTACGGCGGCCAGCAGGACAACAGCACCGTGTCCATTCCCTCGCGCACCACCGGATACGGCATCGAGCGCGAGGACTGGTACAGCGTGGGGGGCTGCGAGAGCGGCTGGGTGGCCGCGCATCCCAAGGATCCCAAGATCGTCTTCGCCGGCTGTTATCTCGGCTACCTCTCGCGCATCGACCTGCGCACGCAGCAGCAGCGCGAGGTCACCGTGTACCCCGACAACGCCATCGGTCACGGCGCCGAGGGCATGAAGCACCGCTTCCAGTGGAACTTCCCGATCGTGTTCTCGAAGCACGATTCCACCGCGCTCTACGCCGCCGGCAACCGGCTGTTCCGCTCGACCGACGACGGTCAGAGCTGGACCGCGGTGAGCCCCGACCTGACCCGCAATGACCCCACCAAGCTCGGGCCCTCGGGCGGGCCGATCACCAAGGACAACACCAGCGTCGAGTACTACTGCACGATCTTCGCGCTGAGCGAGAGTCCGAAGCACGCGGGCGTATGG
>CAZMQP010000243.1:0-4416 GCA_964568385.1 uncultured bacterium | reverse complement strand
ACTCCTAACGTGCACGTGTTCCAGCGGCGTTATCGGCGGTCCGCGGCGCCGCCTTGATGTCCGATTCGCGCCCCAGGCGCTTGCGCCGGGGCGTTCTTCATGGGGGCCGGCGGCGCTCCGAGCGGCAGCCCGCCCCGGGAGTGCCAGAGCCATGAGTGAGCCCGTTCCCACGCTCGATGCCCGCTGGATCCGCATCGCCGAGGCGCCCGGCGCCGTGGGCGAGGTGGTGGAGCTGCGCGGCTGGATCGTGCACCGCCGCTCGAGCGGCAAGGTCCAGTTCCTGGTGCTGCGCGACGGGAGCGGCCAGGTGCAGTGCGTGGCCGGGGTCAAGGACCTGCCGCCCGAGCAGTGGGAGGCGAGCCAGGCGCTGACGCAGGAGTCCGCGGTCATCGTCCGCGGCATCGTCAAGGCCGATGCGCGGCAGGTGGGGGGCGTGGAAGTCGGCCTGCAGTCGCTCCAGGTGGTCTCGCTGGCGCCCGACTTCCCGATCACGCCCAAGGAGCACGGGGTCGAGTTCCTGATGGACCATCGCCACCTGTGGCTCCGCAGTCCCCGACAGAGCGCGATCCTGCGGCTGCGCGCCGAGCTCGTGGCGGCGTTCCGGGATTTCATGGACACCGAGGGCTTCACGCTCGTGGACGCGCCCATCTTCACGCCGAGCGCGTGCGAGGGCACCACGACGCTGTTCGAGGTGCAGTACTTCGACGACCGGGCCTACCTGAGCCAGAGCGGCCAGCTCTACATGGAGGCCGCGGCGATGGCGCTGGGCAAGGTGTACTGCCTCGGCCCCGCGTTCCGCGCCGAGAAGTCCAAGACGCGCCGCCACCTCATCGAGTTCTGGATGATGGAGCCCGAGTGGGCGTTCGCGACGCTCGACGACGTCATCGCGCTCGAGGAGCGGCTGCTGCGCGCCACGGTCGCGCGCCTGCTCGACCGCCGTCGCGAGGAGTTCCGCATCCTCGAGCGCGACACCACCAAGCTCGAGCGCATGAGCGGGCCGTTCCCGCGCATCCACTACCGCGACGCCGTGAAGATGCTGCACGAGAAGGGCATGCCCTTCGAGTTCGGCAACGACTTCGGCGCGCCCGACGAGACCGAGATCTCCAGCCGCTTCGACACGCCGGTGTTCGTGACGAACTACCCGGCCAAGGTCAAGGCGTTCTACATGGAGCCCGACCCGGCCGACCCGGCGCTGTGCCTCTCGTGCGACTGCCTCGCGCCGGAGGGCTACGGTGAGATCATCGGGGGCGGCCAGCGCATGGCGTCCCTCGACCTGCTGACGCGGCGGATCGACGAGCACGGTCTGCCCCAGGAGGCCTTCGAGTGGTACAAGGACCTCCGCCGCTACGGCTCGGTGCCGCACGCGGGCTTCGGGATCGGGATCGAGCGCACCCTGGCGTGGATCGCCGGCATCGAACATGTGCGCGAGACGGCGGCCTTCCCGCGCATGCTCTACCGGCTCGCCCCCTGAGTGGGGGCGGACCCCCGACTCTTGACACCCCCCGGACCGGGCCGCCGCCCGGCTGTGGTCTTCTCTCCCTGGGCTTCCGGCGATTCGCCCCGTCGTCGCAAGTGCACGATTGACATGCGGAAAGCCACCCTTCTAGACTTCTGGCACTTCGTTCTCCGGGCCACTGCGCGACGTTCCCACTCGCCGGTCAGGCTCGTGTTCGTGCTTGCCCTCGCCGCACTCCCGGGTTGCACGCCCCGCTCCTCCTCGACGGCGGTGGAAGATTCCCACACCCGCGGGCGTATCCGTGTCGTCGCAGGACCGGAACTGATGGCGCTGATGCGCCGGGAGACCGAGATGTTCACCACCACCTACCCGCAGTCCGCGTTCGACCTCGCCGAGGCGGCCTCGCCGCGCGCGGTGGCCGAACTGTACGCGGGCCGCGCCGACCTCATCGCGCTGCCGCGCGAGCTGGCGCCCGCCGAG
The DNA here is from genome assembly GCA_964568385.1 of uncultured bacterium. Lineage (GTDB taxonomy): Bacteria > Eisenbacteria > RBG-16-71-46 > RBG-16-71-46 > RBG-16-71-46 > CADEFY01. The sequence continues at coordinate 2,480 of CAZMQP010000243.1, read as the reverse complement.
CGCGCCGCCGCGAGCGAGGGCGGTCTCGAGGTCGAGGGCTACGTGGTGGGGCGCTCGGCGCTCGTCGCGGTGGTGCACGAGGCGAATCCCGTCGAGAACGTCTCGGGGTTCGAACTGCGCCGCATGCTGACCGGCGGGCTCACGCGGTGGTCCGATCTCGGCGGCTCGGGCGACCGCATCGCGCTGGTGATGCCGGCGCTCGACAGCGAGACCGCGCTCGCGATGGCGCACCTGCTGCTCGACAGCGCCTCGATCCAGGCGCCGGCGCGGGTGGTCCCCAACGACTCGGCGGTCGTCGCCCGGGTGCGGGCCGATCGCGCGGCGATCGGGTTCGTGGACGCATCGGCCCTGCCCTCCGACGGCGTGCGCGCCCTGCGCGTGGCGATGCTGGACGGGCTCAGCTACGTCAAGCCCGACGCGGAGACCATCCACGACGGGCGCTATCCGCTGTCGCGTCCCATCCACCTGTACATGCGCACGTCCGGCCCGCGGCTGGCCGGCGGCCTGATCACGTTCGTCACCAGCCATGACGGCCAGCGCCTCGTGCTCGAGTCGGGATTCGTCCCCACGGCGGTCCCGGTGCGCTTCGTCCGACGTTCCCCGCTGCTCGGCAGCCATTGAGGAGTGAACCCCCGACCATGACTCTTCCGAACCGGATCCTCCGTTCCCTCGTCCTCCCCGGATGGCTCGTGCTGGCGGCGCTCTCGGCGCCCCCGGTGCAGGCCGACGACCTCAAGGACGGACGCACCGCGCTCGCCGCGGGCCAGCTCGAGCAGGCGGCGGCCGCCTTCGAGAAGGCCGCCGCCCAGGGCTACGCCGAGGGCCGCGCCGGCGTCGGGCTGGTCCACCTCCGCCGCCGCCAGCTGGACAAGGCGATGGAGCAGTTCCAGCTCGCCGAGCGCATGGACGGCAACAACGCCATCGCGTGGTACGGGCAGGGCGAGGTGCTGCGCCGCCGGGACGACTGCGCCAATGCCGTCCCCAAGCTGCAGCGTGCGGTCGAACTCGACCGCAAGTACCCCGACGCGCAGCTCGCGCTCGGCCACTGTCTCGTCGCGCTCAAGCGCCATGCCGACGCCGTGCGGGTGCTCGAGCAGGGCACCAACTGGGGGCCGCGCGTGCGGCCGCGGTTCCTGATCGCGCTCGGCGACGCCGAACTGGCGCGCGACTCGCTGCGGGACGCCGGCATCTACTACACACGGGCGCAGCAGGAGGCCCCGGAGGATCCGGCCACCAATCGCGCACTCGGCGAGTTCTACGTCAAGCGCAACATCGGCTCGCTGGCCGTGCAGTACCTCGAGAAGGCGGTGGAACTCGACCCGAAGGACGTCGAGCTGCGCTTCGCCCTCGGCCAGGGGTACTACTACGCCCAGCGCTACAACGAGGCCCTCGACACCTACGAGAAGGTGGTCCAGGAGGACCCCGACTTCGCGCCCGGCCGCTACGCGCTCGGCTACCTGTTCTATCTCTCGGGGCAGGCCGACCCGCGCCGCTACGCCGACGCGAGGCCCCACCTCGAGAAGTACTCGGAACTGATGCCGACCGATCCCAAGGGCTGGAGCGCGCTCGGCCGCACCCTGTTCTTCCTCAAGGAGCGGGATGCCGCCACGGCCGCCCTGCTCAAGGCGGAGGGGCTGGGCGACAAGTCCAAGGAGATGTACCGGATCCTCGCCCGCACCTACGTCGAGAAGCGCGAATGGCAGGCGGCGCTCACGGCCTACACCAAGGCCGATCTCGAGCCCTCGGACCTGTTCCGGATCGCCCAGGTCCACGCCATCCTGGGCGACATCCCCAAGGCGGACTCGGTCTACGCCCAGATGGTGGAGCGGGACCCGGCCTCGGCCGAGGGACGGGTGGCGCTCGTGGAATGGGGCAAGCTCAAGTACCGGCAGAAGGACCACGCGGGCGCCGTCGCCACGTTCCAGCGCCGGAACTCGCTTGACCCGCCCAGCGAGGAGGCCTTTTACTACAGCGGCTTGGCCCACTTGGAGCTCAAGCAGACGCCGGAAGCCATCGCCTCGCTGCGCCGCGCCACGGAGATCGCCCCCGAGAAGGGGGACCGTCACCTCTGGCTCGGCATGGCGCTCCTGCGAGCGGACTCGACCGACGCTGCCGAAGCGGCCTTCCTCAAGTCGGTCCAGGCGGACTCGACGAGCCGGGGTGCGGCGCTGGCATTCCAGCAGATCGGCTACCGCCAGCTTCTCCGCAAGGACTGGTCCGGTGCCGCCGTCACGCTCGAGAAGGCGCTGGCGGCCGACTCGTCGAACGTGCAGACGCTGATCTGGCTCGCCCAGGCGCACCAGAACGCAGGCAACAAGTCGCAGGCGATCGATTACTACCGCAAGGTGCTCGCGCTCCAGCCCGGGCAGACCGACGCGGTCAAGGGTCTCAAGTCCCTCGGGGCCTGACCTTCAGTCGAACACGACCGGCCGCCCAGCGCGGGGTCGTCACGGAGGACCACGATGGCGTCGTTGAAGAGT
>CAZMQP010000242.1:0-4419 GCA_964568385.1 uncultured bacterium | reverse complement strand
GTCGCGGGCGGGCTCGCTGCCGCACCTTGCGCTGCAATGGCTCGAGCGCATGCAGTTCGCCACCGCCGACCTCGTGATCTCGACCAACGAGTCCTACCGGCAGGTGGCGCTGGCGCGCGGCCGCAAGCGCCCCGACCAGGTGTTCGTGGTCCGCAGCGGTCCCAGCCACCAGCGCTTCGCCACGGTGCGCGACCCCGATCCGGCGCTCAAGCGCGGCAAACCCCACCTGGTCGCCTACCTCGGCGTGATGGCGCCGCAGGACGGGGTGGACCACCTCGTGCGCGCGGCGCAGGTGCTGGTGCAGTCGCGCGGCCGCACCGACGTGGCGTTCACGTTCATCGGCGCCGGCGACTCGTTCGAGGAGCTCAAGGCACTGACGCGCGAACTCGGGCTCGAGTCGGTGTGCCTGTTCACCGGCCGCGTGCCCGACGCCGACGTCGAGCGCATCCTGGCGACCGCCGACGTGTGCGTGAGTCCGGACCCGCGCAATCCGCTCAACGACGTGAGCACCATGAACAAGGTGCTGGAGTACATGGCGTGCGCCAAGCCGGTCGTGTGCTACGACCTGCGCGAGCACCGCTACTCGGCGGGGGAGGGCGCCCTCTACGCCGAGGCGGACCGCGTCGAGTCGCTGGCCGACTGCATCGCGCAGCTGCTCGACGACCCGGAGCGCCGGGCGCGCATGGGCGCCTACAACCGCGAGCGCTTCCTCACGCGCATGGCGTGGGAGCACAACGCCGGCGAGCTGTTGCGCGCGTACGGGACGCTGGGCCGATGAGGGGCGCGCCGTCGCGCCACCGCATCCTGCTCGTCGAGAGCGGCCGCAGCGTCGGCGGCACCGAGCGCGTGGTCTGGGAGCTGGCGACCCGCCTGCCGCCGGTCCGCTTCGACGTGCACGTGTGGCTGTCGCCGGCGCCCGCGCTGGACGAGTTCGCGCAGGCGCTCACGGCGGCGGGCTTCGCGGTGTCGCGCGTGGCCGAGGTGGACTCGCGCTGGGACTGGGCCGGCATGCTCGCCACCTGGCGCCTGCTGCGGTCGCTGCGTCCCCACCTCGTGCACGTGCACCACGTCTGGCCGGCGGCGGACCGCTACCTGGCCATGCTGGTGCGGGCCGCGGGCATCCGCCACCTGGTGGTGACCGAGCACATCGTCGGCCGCTCGCACTCGGCCGGCCAGCGGTCGCTCAAGCGCGGCGAGCTGATGCGGGCGGACGCCGTCACCGCCGTGTGCGGCGCGATCGCCGACACGCTGGTGCGGGACTACGGCGTGCCGCGCGACCGCGTGCGCATCGTGCCCAACGGCGCCGACCTGCCGTCCGAGGAGGCCGAGTCGGAACTCGCGCGCGCGTGGCGCGACCGCTTCGCGGCGACGCTGCTGCGGCCGATGTGGGCGGTGGTGGGCCGGCTCGAGGAGCAGAAGGGGCACGCGGTGCTGCTCGAGGCGCTCGCCCGCGTGCGCGCGCGCGGGCTCGACTTCACGCTGGTGGTGGCGGGCGACGGCTCGCTGCGCCAGCCGCTCGAGCAGCAGGCGCGGTCACTCGAACTCGACCATCGCGTCCACTTCGTGGGCACGCTCGACGACGCGGGGCCGCTGCTCGCCGCCGCGGACGCGGTGGTGCTGCCGTCGCACTGGGAGGGCCTGCCGCTGGTGCTGCTCGAGGCGCTGGTGCGCGCCCGCCCGGTGATCGCCTCCGACGTGGGCGGCGTCGCCGACGTGCTCGAGCATGACGTCCACGGCGAACTCGTGCCCGCCGGCGACGCCGACGCGCTGGCCGACGCGCTGGAGCGCTTCCACCAGCGGCCGGACCGGGCGCTGCGGCTGGGGCGGGCGGGGGCCGAGCGCGTGCGCCGGCACTACACGTGGCCCGCGGTGGCCGAGGGCTTCGAGTCCGTCTACGACGAGGTGCTGGGTCTGGCCGCGGTGACGCCCGAGGCGGCGTCCGGGGCGCGCGGAGCGGCGCGTTGAGGCTCGGCGTGACCATCCCGTGCTACCGGCAGGAGCGCTTCCTGCCCCGCACCCTCGCGGCGCTCGAGACCGCGCTCGCGGGGCTCGAGTGGCGCGGCGCGCTGGTGCTCGCGGCGGGCGCCGAGGCGGCGCCCCTGCCGGCGCTGCCCCCGCACTGGCGCGTCTGCCGGTCCGAGGGCGCGCGGCCGCTGACGCCGGGGGCCGCCCGCAACCTCGGCTTCGAGCACTGCGGCGGCGACTGGGTGCTGTTCGTGGATGCCGACGTCGAGGTGGAGCGCGCCTGGGTGGCGCGGGCGATGGAGGTGGCGTCGGCCCCCGGCGCGCCGGCCGGACTGTGGGGCCGCCTCGAGGAGTGGTTCGTGGACGGCGGCACGGAGCGGCCCGGCGTGCGCGACCTGTACCGGGTCGGGGACCACGACCACGACTCGGACTACCTCGCCACGCTGGCGCTCTACCGCCGCGACGCGCTGGAGTCGGTGGGCGGCTACGAGCCGTCGCTCTCGAGCGAGGAGGACTTCGAACTCGGGCTCCGCCTGCGCGCCCGCGGGTTCACGCTGCGCTCGCTGGCGCCGCGGGCCGGGCGGCACTGGAGCGCGCCGCGCCCCAGTTTCGGCGAACTCGGCCGGCGCTGGAGCACCGGGCTGTGCTTCGGGCAGGGACAGGTGCTGCGGCTCTACCTCGGCCGGCCCGGGCTCGGCGCGCATCTCTCGCGCCAGCGGCACTACTTCATGATGCTGGCGCTCGCCGCCGCCGCTCCCGTGGCGGCGGCGCTCGCGGGCGGACGCGGCCTGGCGCTGTGGGCCGCCCTGCCGCTCGCGCTCTTCGCCGTGATGTGCGTGCGCAAGCGCAGCGCGCGCCTCGCGCTCCATTCGCTGCTCACCTGGAGCCTCAACGCCGCCGGCATGGTGGTGGGGTTCGTGCGCGGCGGCGTGCCGCAGCCGGCGCGGGCACGGGAGGCGGCATGCTGATCCATGCGGCGGCCGACGACGACATCCACCCGCCGCGCAGCGGCGGCACGCAGCGCACCTTCGGGCTGGCGCGCGGACTGGCGCGGCGGCATCGCGTGCGCGTGCTGTGCGTGGTGCCCAACCGCAGCCGCGCCGCGGCGGAGTCCGTCGCGGACGGCGTGGCCATCGTGCGGCGCCGCGCGTGGCACACGAGCCTCGCCTGGCGCCTCGACCGCATGGGGCTGGCGCCGATGTTCCTGGCGGCCGCCGGGCACACCGCGAATGCCGCGCGCTACGCGGCCTCGCTCGGGGGGGATCCCGACGTGCTGAGCTGCGACCTGCACCTGGCCGGGCTGCTGCGCCGCAGCCGCGCGCGGCTGCGGGTGTATGCTTCGCAGAATGTCGAGTCCGACCGCTTCCTCGCCTCCACGTCCCGGTTGTTCGCGCGCTCGGCCTGGGCCGCGCGACTGCGCGCGCTCGAAGCGGATGCCGTGCGCCGGGCGGATCTGACGGTGGTGTGCAGCGACGAGGATGCCGCCCGCATGCGCGAGCTGCACGGCGCGCCGGCGCGCTCGGTGGCGGTGATCCCCAACGGCTTCGACGAGCGGGTCAGCCGGCCGCCCTCGGCGGCCGAGCGGACTGCCGCGCGGCGGGCGCTCGGCCTCGGCGAGCACGATTACGCCGCGCTGTTCGTGGGCGCCGACTGGGGCCCCAACCGCGAGGCGCTCCGCCACCTGGCCGACGCCGTGATGCCCGCGCTCGCCGCCGACGGCATCCGGCTGCTCGTGGCCGGCTCCGTGGGCGCCGCCCTGGCGGGCCGCCGCGAGCCGTGGCTGCGCCTGCTGGGCGTGGTGGACGACCTGGCGCCGGTGCTGCACGCGGCCGACGCCGGACTCAACCCGATGGCGGAGGGCGGCGGCAGCAACGTGAAGCTGCCCGGCTATCTCGCCGCCGGACTCGCCTGCCTCACCACGCCGTTCGGCCTGCGCGGCTACGACGACCTGGCGCCTCGGTGCGTGGTGGCCGGGCGCGGCGAGTTCGCCGACGCGCTGCGGCAGCGGCCGTGCGGCTGGGCGGCCCGCGGCGAGGCGCCGCCGCCGGAACTCGCGGCCTATGGCTGGGACGCGCTGGGCGAACGGCTCGGGCGCCTCTACGAGTCGCGCCTCGCGGCCGCGACGGGCGGAGCGGCCTGATGCGCGTCGCGATGATCGGGCAGAAGGGCATTCCGGCCACCTACGGCGGCATCGAGCGCCACGTGGACGAGATCGCGCGCCGGCTGGTGCCGCTCGGCATCGATGTGGACGTGTTCTGCCGCTACTACTACACGCCGCCGGGCACGAGCTACCACGGCATCCGGCTGCTGCGGCGTCCGAGCATCCACACCAAGCACCTCGACACCATCACGCACGTCACGTGGGCGACGCTCGAGTCGATGATCCGGCGCTACGATATCGTGCACTTCCACGCGCTCGGGCCGGCGCTGCTCGCCTCGCTGCCGCGCCTGGTG
>CAZMQP010000241.1:3492-4422 GCA_964568385.1 uncultured bacterium | reverse complement strand
GGGCCGCCCTCGAGGCCGCCCCGCGCAACCGCATGCGCCTGCTCGGGGAGTACTCGTTCGCGGCCATGATCTACGAGACCGCCTGGCACGAGGAGAACGAGAACAACTACGCCGACAGCGACTGCTACGGCAGCTGGCTCTACCCCGACTTGAGCTGGGACGGCATGAACACCTGGGCGCTCCGCCTGCAGAACCACGTGCGCGGGGTGGGGATGTACGCGGCGGCCGCCCACTGGGCCGACTCGCTGCGCCGCGGCGCGCCGCCGCTGCAGATCCGCTCGGCCCAGGATGTGGACCAGGACGGCGAGCACGAGTACCTCATCACCACCGACCGCCTGTTCGCCGTGTTCGAACGCTACGGCGGCCGCTGCGTGCTGGCCGCCGTGTGGGACTCGCTGCGGCAGGACGCCGAGGTCATCATCGGCGCGCCGGTCACCAACCCCTCGGCCCCCGGCGAGGAGGAGTACACGGGCAGCGCGGCCAACCGCTGCTCGGGATTCAAGGACATGAACGGCGGGCTCTACGCCGATGCCGCCTACGCTGTCACGCCGGCCGAGGGCGCGCACTCGTCCTCGCAGGCCCGGGGCTGGACGTTCACGAGCCCCGACGGCCAGGTGATCAAGACCGCGCTCGCCGAGCACGGCTCGGACGCGCTGCACATGGACTACCAGGAGAGCGTGGCGGGGCCGCTCTACGTGCGGCTCGGCCTGTCGCCCAACCCGCTCGACCTGATGCACCGCGGGCACGCGAACCTCGCGAGCCTCTCGAGCCCGGGCCGCTACCGGCTGTGGAACACGGGGCGCGGCGCCGCCCAGGTCGAGCACGACGGCAGCACGTTCCAGAACGCGCCGGCGTTCGCCGGCTGGTGGTCGTCCAGGTCGTAGAGCTTGATGCGGAGACTACGGTCGAGTATCCGTTCGACGCGGCGCT
>CAZMQP010000241.1:0-3482 GCA_964568385.1 uncultured bacterium | reverse complement strand
TTCGCCGGCTGGGACCGCCGCAACCTCGCGCTCACCGAGGAGGTGGAACTGGCCGGGGAGGGCGTGTTCCGGATCTCGCTCCGCATGCGCGGCGACACCGCCTTCACCGCGCTGCCGGCCACCGGCTCGGTCGCGGGCGCGGGCGCGCCTCCGGCGCTGCGGCTGGCGCCCTCGCCGGTGCGGGCGGGTCAGGCGGCGCAGCTGTCGCTGCGGCTGCACGAGCCCGCCGAGGTCACGGTCGAGATCGTGGACGCCGCCGGCCGGCTCGCGCGACGCGAGCACGCCGGCCATCACGCCGCGGGAGTACTCGCGCTGTCCCTGCGGGCGCAGGACGAAGCGGGCGCGCCGCTGGCGCCGGGCCTCTACTTCGTCCGCGTGCGCACCGGCGGCCGCCCGGCCGAGGCCCGCTGGGCGGTGCTGCGATGAGGAGCGAAGAACTGTCTCAAAGCTAGTTGCTGTTGGCGGTGGCGGGGTCGGAAACAATCGAGAGCCAGCGCGGTGGGCCTAGAGCACACCTGACCACCCATCAATCTCGCGTCCAGTCCAATCGCCATCGGCATTGAACATCGGGCAGGCCTGGCACCCGCCTGCCTGCCACACTGCGTCCAGGTGCAACCGGATCATCTTCGCCATCTGAACATGGTCGCCCGGTCGCTCAGCAATGAATAGCTCCGGAAGCTCGAGGTCCGAGTCAATCTGCTGACTCGGAACTTCTCCACGCAGGCCCAGAAGACTTTGGCGAAGTGAACTGCTCAGGTTCAGCTTCATGGTTCTAATTCCGAGCAGCGAGATGCAGATGGCGAACGGGGGCGACATGCGGAGCATCGCCTCCATTGTGCTGGTAGCGCCATACGACCACTCCACCGCTCGGAGTGATGCGGTGACCACATCAAGCCCCAGAGACTTCGAGTCCACGTTCTCCTCTAGGCATGTGCCGAAGAGTTCCACGCCCCCGAAGCGAAACCACTGAAAATACTTGACCACCGACTCGTGATGGAATCCGTGCTGCAACAACCCATCGAAGTTGAAGGAACTGTGGGTCCAATTGGACTTGAGGTTCAACCTGCTGTCGAGCTCTTGCTGCTCTGCTGTTAGGTCAATCCACTGGTCCAATCGACCGAGCGGGAGCACATGCATGAGCAGTGCCGCTCTAGCATCGACCGTCGCAAGCGGGCCAGTTCGATTGCGCGCGCGGAATGCCTCAATCCTGCCCTTGCGAAACCGCTTCACTTGGTCGAGCCACGACTCCCGCTCGAGGAACGCCTGTCGCAGCTCGGCTGTTGCCATGTGTGCCTTCGTTGCTCCCATCCGCCGCCAGAATGGCAGCGGAGATCCGAACGCGACCGCATGAGGCTTCAACAGGCTCGATGACACGGCTAGCACCACCACCCTTCCGTCACCATCGGGCTGCTCAATAGAGCGTACTTGGAAGTGCGTCAACTTTGGGTCCAGACCTGAACGCACAACCTGCTCAAGCCAAACAATGGCTTGGGCAACTTCGGCCTTTGGAACTCCATAGAGGCTCTCGGGAATCTGAGTGGCCATCCCCTCCTCGTCCCTTGCCTCATCGACGCCAAAGAGGATGACTCCGCCCGCAGCATTGGCCATCGCCGACACATCACGCAGAAGCTCAACCTTGTCCTTGTCGACTCGTCGCGGCAGGTCTCGCTTGTAATCGAGTACAAGCGATTCGGCGACTTTCTCGTCCACGAGCGCCTGTAGATGGCTCCAATCCACTTCTGAGACCGGGATGCCGTTCAACAACATGATTCCTCAGACTGGAGCGGATTGACGGTGTGCCATGATACCCCTCGCCTCAGTAACTGAAGCCGAGCAGCCCCGGGTCGGACATCATCTCGGGACTCCACGCATCGGCCAGCATGTCCACGTCGCAGGGCTGCGGAACGACGCTCTCGGCCGCCTGCTTCACGTCCGCCATCATCTGCGGCGCATAGGGGCAGAAGGGCGTCGTCAGCATCATGCGCACGATGGTGCGGCCGCCGACGAAGTGGATCTCGCGGATGAGGCCCAGGTCGATGACGCTGAGACCGATCTCGGGATCCATCACGGTCTCGAGGGCCGAGCGCACCGCCAGCTCCTGCTGGCTCGGCGTCGGGCTCCACTGCGGCGGCCCCACCTGCTTCGCCGCCGGCGGCAGACCCTCGATCGCGGGTGCGGCCGGCGCGGCCGCCGCCTCGGGCGGCGCCTCGGGCGCCGGCGGCAGCGGCTGGCCGGTGTGCGGGTTCACGCCCATGCTCTTCTCGTCGCTCATGACCACCTCACTTGGATGTCGTCGCCTTCGACGCGCACTTCGTAACAGGGGACCGGCGCGGTCGCCGGCATCGCCAGCACGGCCCCGGTGCGCACGTCGAAGCGTGCACCGTGCCGCGGGCACTCGATGACACAGCCCTCCAGCACGCCGTCGGCCAGCGGGCCGCCGTCGTGCGTGCACAGATCCTCGATGGCGTGGTAGTCGGCGCCGACCCGGAACACGGCCACCGCGACGTCGTCCACGACCACCACCTTCACGCCGCCGTCGGGGATGTCACCGACACGCGCCACGCTCACGAACCGCTCGCTCAATCGTCCTCCTCGTCGGGCGTCAGGCCGTAGAGCCCGGCCTTCATCGTCTTGAGCGAGAGCAGCGCGCACTTGAGCCGCACGGGTCCCAACTCGATGCCCAGCATCTCCATCACGTCGTCGCGCGAGATCGCCTTCACCTCGTCGAGCGGCTGGCCCTCGATGCGCTCGGCCAGCATCGAGGCCGAGGCCTGGCTGATCGAGCATCCCTGCCCGCTCCAGCGCACCTCGGCGATGCGGCCGTCGGCGACGCGGAACTCCATGCGCACGCGGTCACCGCACAGGGGGTTGGAGTCCTCGTAGGCGAAGTCGGGCTTGTCGATCGAGCCCTGGCAGCACGGATGCCGGTAGTGCTCGAGGATGGTCTCGCGGAACAGATCGTCCATGGGTCGGCCCCTCAGCGCGCGAACACGGCGCGGGCGCGGAGCAGTCCGGCCACCAGCGCGTCGATGTCCTCGTCGCACGAATAGCAGTGGAACGAGGCCCGTGTCGAGGCGGGGATGCCGAGGTGCTCGTGCAGCGGCATGGCGCAGTGGTGACCCGCGCGCACGCACACGCCGGACTGGTCGAGCACCGTGGCGATGTCGTGCGGATGCACGCCGTCGAGCGTGAACGCCACCACGCCGCCGCGGCGGTCGGCCGGCGGACCGAGCACGGTGAGCCCCGGGACCTCGGTGAGCCGCTCCATGGTGCGCGCGGCGAGCGCGCGGTCGTGCGCGAACACGGCGTCCATGCCGAGCGCCTCGAGGTAGCGCACGGCGGCGCCGAGGCCGACGGCCTCGGCGATCGCCATGGTGCCGGCCTCGAACTTCCACGGCAGCTCGTTCCACGTGCTGTGCGTGAGCTTGACCTCGCGGATCATCTCGCCGCCGCCGAGGAACGGCGGCATCGCCTCGAGCAGC
>CAZMQP010000240.1:0-4451 GCA_964568385.1 uncultured bacterium | reverse complement strand
CGGGCGCCGCGGACGAGTGTGCGGGGCGCGCTCATGGCCGGCCCGCCTCGGCCGCCGCGGCCGCATGCGGTTCGGCCAGCAGGCGCCGCGTCTCGGCCTCGAGAGCGGCCAGCGCCCGCGCGTCGGAGGACTGCGTGGACCAGGCCACACGGCCGTCGCGCCCCAGCACGACCGTGTAGGGCAGGCTCGGCAGGTCGAGCCGGCGGGCGAGACCGTCGGGGCCGTCGTGCGCGATCGGAAGGCTCAGCCCGAGCTTCTGCTGGAAGCGGCGGGCGTTGGCCGCCTCGGCGTCCACCGACACGGCGACGATGCGGGCGCCGTGGCCCTTGAGGGAGGCGTGGAGCGCATCGAGCACCGGCAGCTCGCGGCGGCAGGGCGCGCACCAGCTCGCCCAGAAGTTGAGCACCACCACCTGTCCCTCGGACGTGCGCAACGACAGGGGCCGACCGTCGAGCCCGCGCAGCGGATGCGCCTCGAGCGCATCCGCCACCTGGCGCGCGGACACGGTGCGGACGGTCGCGGGCCGCGCGGCGGCAGCGGACAACGGGAGCGCGGCGCCTCCGAGCGACGCCATGCCCATCAGTGCGCACAGGCGGCGCGTGGCACGGCGGGCCCGGTGGCGGCCGAGGTCGGGAACGCGGGGTGTGGGCTTCATCGCGGGCTCCTCATCGGTACTGGGCGCCGAGCAGCACCCAGAGGTTGAACGCGCGCTGCTCGGCTGCGGTGAGCGAGTCGGGGCCGGCCGGATGCGAGCCCATGCCGGCGCGCGAGCCCAGGCCCATCACGTAGTCGATGAGCCGGGACCGGCGCGGGAACCCCGGGCGGGTGACCTGCGTCGTCATGTCCATGGACTCGCCCGAGAGGCTGATGTAGCCGCGCGGGAAGATCCGCATCATGCGCGTCGTGTCGGGGACGTTGGCCAGGTCGAGGTTGCCGGGCGCCGGCTGCCCGGGCCCGGGCGAGACGTGGCAGCTCTCGCACTTGTTCGCGACGATGGCGCCGATCTGGGTCTGCCAGCTCACGATCTGGGCGGCGCTGACGGGGGTGTTGAGGTCGTGTGCGGGCAGCAGGGCCGCCTGCGGGTTCGGGTTCGTGGCCACCAGGCCGCCCGGACGCCGGTCCTCGTGACAGCCCACGCACTGCCCGAACTCCTCGCCCGGGCGCACGTAGAGGTGGGTGCGCTTGACCACGAAGCCGCGGCCCTTGTCGTCGAGGGTCGCGAAGCTGATGGGCGTGTTCGCGGGCACGCGGATCCGGAACGAGCCGTCGGGCTGCACGGGGGCGAACCCCAGCAGCGCACGCTTCTCGTACTCGTTCGCCGAGAAGTCGTTCCGTTCGCCGCCCATCGTGGGTCGGGCGATCAGCACGGCGATGCTGTCGATGGCGTCGGTGCCGCGCACGGGCCGCTCCTGGCCGTCGCTGGCGCCCCGGTTGAAGACGTCCTGCGCCAGGAACGTGCCGTAGTCCACGCTGCGGTCGAGCGTCGAGGCGATGACCGGCGGCCGCGGCCGCGGGGCGAGCAGCTGCGCGTCGTACTCGTTGGCGTCGGGGTCGTTGTAGAGGAACGTCAGGTTGCCGAGCGCGAAGGTGGCCGGGTCGCTCAGCGTGCCGCCGCCGCTCTGGGTGATGGTGAACGTGTAGAGACCGTAGTCCACGTCGTCCTCGGTGGCGGCCGGCAGCGTGTACGACGCCACGAAGCGCGTGCCGCCGAGGGCGTGCGGGTACTTGAACGCGCCATAGGGCCACGGCTCGCCATCGGTGTTGACCTGGGCGGTGAGCACATCCCAGTGCAGCTGGCTCGAACCGGAGACGGGATCCGCCGGGCCCTGCTCGGTCTTGAGCACGGCGATCGGACCGGCGTCCTCGTTGATCATCGTGGACTCGATCGCGATCAGGCGGCCGTCGGGCATGGGGGCGGCATGGAAGAAGTTGCGCCCGTGCGGGCCGTACATGTGGAACGTGCCCGAGCCGTCCGGATGCGTGAAGAACAGGGGGAATCGGTTGAAGTCGCCGAAGTGCTCCCAGCGCGTGTAGACGATGCGCCCGTCCGGAAGGAGCTGCGGGTCGAAGTCGTCGCTCTGGTTGAAGCTGATGCGCTCGATGTTGCCGCCGTCGGCGTCGCAGGTGTAGAGCACCTCGGCGGGCGAGTGGTTGTACTCGTCCATCTCGTTCGCCCGCGAACTCGTGAACAGGATGCGGTCATCGGGCAGGTAGAGCGGATCGAAGTCGTGGCCGCCCCCGAACGTGACCTGGCGCAGGCCGGTGCCGTCGGCGCGGATCTCGTAGATGTTGCGCCACGTGCCGCCGGCGGGCCGCATCGAGAACAGGATGCGGGTGCCGTCGAACGAGACGCAGGGGTCCGAGACCGAGGCGCCCGTGAAGTTGGTGATCGGCGTCACGATGCCGTCGGGGGAGATGGGCGAGAGTTTGTACAGGTTGCCGGGCGCCCAGGAGCGGTTGAGCGTCTCCTCACCCGTGGTCTTCACGAACACCAGCGCCTCGGTGGTGGTCTCCTGCTGGATGAGGTCATCGGGCGCGCTGTCGCGGCAGCCGGCCGCGAGCAGCCCGAGACCGGCGGACAGCAACAGGGCGGCCATCGCGGCGCGGCGCGCCGGGAACACGGATCGCTGGTGCATGGTGTGGGTCAGTCCTCCCGCCCGGATCCGGCCGCTCATGGCCGGACCGCGCGATAGAATGCGAGCCCGATCGTTCCCTGGGCGTACTCGTAGGCGACGATGCCGTCGCGATCCCTCTGCGACCCGATCACCGTGGCGTGGCGCAGCTCGGCGCGAAGCGCGAGGTCGCTGCGGAGGTACATCTCGAGCCCGCCCCCCACGGCGAGCGCGTTCTTGGTGACGGGCTTGGCGTTGAGCGCCAACCCCGGGAACACCATCACCATCCCGTAGCCGGCGCTCACGTAGGGCTGGAAGCGGCCGGGGAAGGGGCGCCGCAGAACGGCGTTGAAGCTGTGGATCACCGCGTGCACCGACTGCCCGGGGTTGTGACCGAGCTGGGCCTCGTAGCCGAGCCAGTGGTCGGGGTGGTAGGCGATGCGGAGCGTGTAGAGCTCCGAGGACCCGAAGTAGCCGTAGGCGGGACTCACGCTGAGGCGGTGCGCGAACGGCCGCGGGCCCGGCTCGAGCTGATAGGGCTTCTCGGCGATGGCCGGATTGAGCGCCTCGAGCGGAGGCGCCGGCTGCCGGCCGGCCTGCGCGGGCGAGGCCAGCAGGAGGCCCGCCGCGAGGGCGCAGGCGAGCGTGCGCCCGCTCAACGCACCACTCCCGCGCGGATCCAGGCGCGGATCGCCTGGAAGCCGGTATCGGTGGTGTCGGCGAACGGCTTGGCCGCATGCGGCGTGCCGCCGGCGGCGAGCGCCAGTGGTTCGGTCAGCAGCGCGCTCGCCTCGGGCGAGTCGGCCGACACCTGCAGCACGCACTGGTCGAAATCGAAGCGTGCGTCCTTCGACCCGACGGGCGAGAGCTGCAGCGTCCCGCGGATGCCGCCGCCGTGACAGTCGCCACCGGCGTCGCAGCCACGCTCGGTCAGCACGGGTGCGACCTCGGCCTCGAAACGGGCGAAGTCGAGCGAGAGCGTCACGCCGCCACCGGGCGGCGGCGGCGGCGCCGTGGGTGCGCTGCAACCGTGCAGCGCACCGGCGATGGCCGTGGCGGCGATCAGGACGGCCGCTCCGCGGCGAATGGAATCGCGCTCGCACGACATGCCACGCTCACCTCTCGTCGGTGTTGCGGACTGCAGGCACGGCCGTGCACGGTGCACGCCCGGCCCCCGCGTCCGCGGGGCCTCGATCAAGTCCCCGCATCCCTGCGAGTTGCGCCGCCTCCGGGAGGCCCGCGGCCGGGCGTTCCGAGGAAGGGACGGACCCGACTCGGCAAGAGCCGGGCCACCCTGTCCCTTGTATCGGCCGGCGATTGCGGGCCTTGAGGTTGGGTCTCCGCGTGGTTGCGACATGCGCGTGATGCCCCACGCGGCCCGGGGGCCGTCCGGGCGCGGTGCACGGGCGCGGCGCTCAGAAATACCGGACGCGAACCATCGTGGCGGCGGCGGGATCCAGCGTGAAGCGGTCCCGAAGGCTGGATTCGATCCACAGCGTGTCGAGGCCGTCCATGCCGGGCTCCACCAGGAGGACGCCGAGGTCGGCGCGAGCGGCGGCGAGGCGGCGGGCCTCCACCGGTCCCAGCACGAACAGGGCGGTGCCCCAGGCGTCCGCTTCCATGGCCGTCGCGGCCACGACCGTGACGGCGATCAGTCCCTCGGCGGGCCGGCCGCTGCGCGGATCGAGGATGTGGCCGTAGGTGCGTCCATCCTGCGCCACGAATTGCTCGTAGCGGCCGGAGGTCGCGATGGCCTCGTCCGCCAGCGTCAGCCGGCCGAGCGACGGCACCCGGTCGCGCGGATCGCGGACGCCGATGCGCCAGTGCGTGGCGCCCGCC
>CAZMQP010000239.1:0-4469 GCA_964568385.1 uncultured bacterium | reverse complement strand
GCCTCGGCGCCCCCCTCGGGCAGGTCCAGCAACTGGAGGCCCTCGGCGGGGCGTGGCGGGGAGGCGTGCGGCGTCGGCATGCGGCGAATCTACGCGAGCACCGACCGCCCCGGAAGGAGAACGCCGCCCCCGGGCGATACCCGGAGGCGGCGTCTCGGCACTTCAGCGAGCGGGCGGGAAGCGGGCGGGGACGATGCCCGGTCCGCCCGTCAGTGCGTCAGTCCCAGTAGTAGCACCAGTTGCAGCCGTAGAAGTTGCTGTAGCCCGAACGGGCCTGCTCGCCGATCTGCTCGACTTCGAACGTCTCGAACAGCTCCACCGTCTCGTTCTGACGATCCATGTCCAACACCTCCTGTGGGGTTGAGAGACCCGGCGCCCGGACCTCCTGTCCGGTTCGGCCGGACCGCCGGGAAGGAAAGCGCCAACCGCTCCCGATTGCAAGTGCGGGAATCGAACGGCCCCGCAGGGAAGCTCCCGCACGGGACCGTCAGGTCATCGGCACTCGAGGGTCAGAACTTACCGTAGTAGCACCAGTAGCAGTCGTAGCCGTAGCCGAGGTACGGGCGCACCTCGGTGCCGATCTCCTCGACCGCGAACGTCTCGAACAGCTCCACCGTCTCGCTCTGGCGATCCATGGGCACTCCTCCTGGGGATCAGGTGCTGGCCGGCGGGCGTGCCGACGACCCTGTGGACACACGGAAGACAATCGCAGAACCGCCCGGATGGCAAGAAGGGAGTCGGGGTCTCACTCCCCGTAGACGGGCATCCCCGGCGGGGACTCCATTCGGCGAATGCGCTTCTCCATGCGGAGAACATCGGTCAGGGGGTGGGCGCTCGGGGCGTCCCAGCTGGTCTGGAAGATGCGCCGGACCTGTGTGGCGAGGCCGCGGTGCTGCACCGTCAGGGCCAGGTTGCGCGAACTCGTGAAGTAACCGGGTTCCCAGTTGCTGGTGCCGAGCCACAGCCACTCGCCGTCGGCCACCATGAACTTGCAGTGCTCCACGCGCGCGAACGGGATGTAGCCGACGCTCCAGTCGGGCACGCGCGAGATGCGGACCTCGATGCCCGGCACCCGGGCCAGCGCGCGCAGGTCCTGCTCGCCGTGGTCCCCGATGACCCAGTCGGAGACGATGAGCCGCACCTTGACGCCGCGGCCGGCCGCCGCGATCAGCGCCTGGTGCAGCGACGAGTCGCGCTCGCCGTAGCCCTCGACGCCGTACTGGAGCACCTGCGCCACGATCTCGCGCCGCGCTCCGCGCAAACGGGCCAGCAGCACGTCGTGGTCCCACAGCACTCCCTCGGGCAGCAGCTCGGGGGGGCTCCCCGAGAGCATGGCCACGCCGCGTTCGCCCCCTTGCGTGAACCGCACCGGCGGCTTGGGCCGCGCCCGCGACACCGTGACCGCGCGGTAGGCGGTGTCGGCCGCGCGCCAGTCGGTCTCGAACACGTCCGCCATGGCGCCGGCCAGCGGCGCGAGCCGCACGCGGACGCCCAGTTCGTGGATGTGCGAGAGCGCCCGCCAGTCGAGGTTCTGGCTGCCGAGGAAGCCGTCGCGGCCGTCCACGATCATGAACTTGGCGTGCTGCACGCCGCCCGCCAGCCGCCGGAAGTCCACGCTGCGGATCTCGATGCCCGGCACCTGGGACAGCGAGTCCGAGGGCCACGGGTAGGTGCCGCGCATACGCGCATCGAGCAGGATGCGCACGCGCACGCCGCGCTGGGCGGCGCGGCCGATGGCGTCGAGCACGGGCTGCAGCGCCTCGCCCGGCCGGTGCGACAGGTAGAAGTGCTCGAGGTCCACGCTGCGGCGCGCGCCGTCGATCATCTCGACCCACAGCGACTGCGCGGAGCGGATCGCGGGATCGCCCAGTTCGGTCTCGACCGGACGGGTCCCGCCCAGTGTGAACGCCGGCTCCGCGGCGCGAGCGGCGCCGGGCGGCGCCAGCGCCAGCGCCAGCGAAGCGGCCAGCAACAGTCGGGTGAGGGGCTTGCGCACGCGGGTCTCCTCCAGTGCAGCCGGGCGTGGGGGGCGCGCGGGAGTCTAGCGCATGCGCACGCCCCCGGGGGGACGGGTTAGACTGCGCCGCTCATGCCCACCCCGCTCGACCTCGCGCTCGCGCTGCTCATCGCGCTCGGCCTGCCGCTGCGCGCGCTCCTGACCAAGCGCTCGATCGAACGCCTGCCCGAGTCCGAGCACGCCGCGAGGCGGCCCGGCATCTGGGCGCGCGCCATGCTGTCGCAGTGGCTGCTGGCGGCCGGGGTCGGCGGGCTGTGGTGGATGCACGCCCGTTCGCCCGCCTCCCTCGGGCTGCAACTCGAGGCCTCGGCCGGGCTGCTCGGCGTGCTCGGCGGCGCGGTCGGCATCGCCGCGCTGCTCCATCGGCAGCGGCCCCTGGTGGGCCGCGACCCCGAGGTCCGCGAACGCGTCCGCGAGCGGCTGGCGGGCGCCTGGCCCATCCTGCCGCACACGCGGCGCGAGTACCCCGGGTTCGTGCCGCTCGCCATCACGGCCGGCTTCTGCGAGGAACTGCTGTTCCGCGGCTTCCTCGTGTGGGTGCTGTCGCACGTCATGCCGTGGTGGGCGGCGGGGTTCGCGCAGGCGGTGCTGTTCGGGCTCGGGCACGCCTACCAGGGGCCGCGCGGCGTCGTGATGACGCTGTTCGTCGGGGTGTTCCTGATGGCGGTGGTGTGGGTGACGGGCTCGTTGTGGAGCGCCGTGCTGCTGCACGCGCTCATGGACCTGCACGCCGGCGACGTCGCGTGGCGAGTGGCCGAGGGGGAGCGCGCCGAGGCCGGCGCCGCCCGAGGCCGCCGCCGCGGCGGCGTCCGCGTGCTAGCATCCGGACCTCATCCCCGAGCCCGTTCCCGAGGAGTCCATGCACTATCGCTACTGCATCGTCGGCGGCGGCCTGACCGCCGCGGCCGCGCTCGAGGGCATCCGCTCGCGCGATCCCGACGGCACCATCCTGCTGCTCTCGCGCGACAATCACCCGCCCTACGACCGCTCGCCGCTCACCAAGGGCCTGTGGACCGGCGAGACCACGCTCGACGCGCTCGCCGCGCACGGCGACGAGTGGTACCGCGAACAGCGCGTGGACCTGCGGCTGCGCCACGAGGTCGCCGAGCTCGACCCCTCGCAGCGGCTCATCTGGGACGAGCGCGGCGCCGAGACCCGCTTCGACGAGCTGCTGCTCGCCACCGGCTGCCGCCCGCGGCGCCTCGCCGCGGACGGTGCCGAACTCGCGTCGGTCCGCTACTTCCGCGATCTCGACGACTACCTCGAGCTCGAACGCCGCGTCGAGCGCGCCCAGCACGTCACCATCAGCGGCGGCGGCTTCACGGCGCTCGAGATGTGCATGGCGATGCGCGGCCGCGGGCTCGAGGTGACGCTGATCCTGCCCGAGGAGTTCCCCATGCCCCGGATGCTGTCGCGCGAGCTCGGGCTGGGCATCGTGGACTACCTGCGCGAACAGCAGGTCGAGGTCGTCACCGGCGACGCGCTCGAGCGCATCACCGAGTCCTCCGGATTCGTGCACGCGCGCACGCGCAATGGCAGTGACCTGACGACGCAGCTGATCCTCGTGGACCAGGGCGGCGAGCCCATCGTGGATCTCGCCGAGGCCGCCGGGCTCGATGTGGACACCGGCATCGTCGTGGACGAGTACGGTCACACCTCGCGCCCGCACGTGTGGGCGGCCGGCGATGTCGCCGAGTTCCCGTACCTCGCGCTGGGCCAGCTCATGCGTGTCGAGAGCAGCGACCATGCGCTCCACATGGGCCGCACCGTGGGCGCCAACATGGCCGGCGCCGGGGTGGTGTACGACCACCTGCCGCTCAAGTGGTTCCGGGTGGGCGAACTGCTGTTCGAGGGCGTGGGGGAGCTGTCGGCGCGACTCGACCACGAGACGCTGTGGCTGGAGCCCGGCCGCGAGGGCGCGTTCCTCTACTCGTGGGAGGGCGTGGTGCGCGGGGTGCTGCTGCTGGGGCTTTCGTCCCGCATCGAGTGGGCGCGTGACCTGATCCGCCAGCAGGCACCCACTGCCGACGTGGGCCGCACGCTGCTGGCGGCGGTCAGGCACTAGCGGCGCCTGGGTTCGCCATGGCTCCCGCCGGGAGAGCAGGCAGGCGGTAGCGCTCGCGAGCGAGGCTGCTGAGCGCGAACTTCAGGCGTTGCTCGAGCGGCGCGTCGGCGAGTGGATCGCACAGGGCCGCACCCCGCTCGGCCTCGTCCACGCGCATGCCGAGCTTGCGGAGGAACGGGATCAGCTCGGCGCGGCGCGTGTGCACTTCGACCTGCCCCGGGGCAGATGGGGCTGGCGACTTCCGCTTCGACCGCATGCGCCTGCTCTGCTCGCGCTTGCCCGCCATGTACCCGGCGCCGAGCGCACGGTCGGCCTCGTACTGGTTGTGCGCACGGCAGCAGAGCCGCAGGTTCGCCGGGGTCGACTCGCCGCCCTTGGAGACGGGGA
>CAZMQP010000238.1:0-4474 GCA_964568385.1 uncultured bacterium | reverse complement strand
ACAGGATGGTGGTGGCGTGGATCGTCTGCATGCTCATGCCCTCGGGTGGGCCTGGTGATAGACCTTCTTCAGCCGCTCGACCGACGTGTGCGTGTAGATCTGCGTCGTCGCGAGCGACGCGTGCCCCAGCAGCTCCTGCACGGCGCGCAGGTCCGCGCCCGCATCCAGCATGTGGGTGGCGAACGAGTGGCGCAACGAGTGCGTCGAGACGTCCTGCCCCTCGGAGACGGCGTCGAGGAACCCCCGCACGATCAGCTGCACCGCCCGGGTGCTGAGGCGCCGCCCCCGGGGCCCCAGGAACAGCGCACGGCGGTCCGGCTTCTCCGTCCCGCGCAGCACCTCGTCCCGGCGCGGAAGATACTGCCGCACCGCCTGCACCGCGGGCCGACCCACCGGGAGCAGCCGCTCCCGCTTCCCCTTCCCCCGGACCCGCACCTGGTCGGCGACGAGGTCCACGTCGTCGAGGTCGAGCCCCACCAGCTCCGCGAGCCGCATCCCCGTCGAGTAGAACAGCTCGAGGATGGCGCGGTCGCGGCGGCCCTGGAGGGTGTTCCGCCCGGCGCGCGACTCGGCCAGCGCGAACAGGCGGTCCATCGCGCCGCGGTCGAGGTACCCGGGGAGGTGCTTCTCGAGCTTGGGCGTGGCCGCCGCGCGCGCCGGGTTCACCTCCACCCCGTGGTGCAGGTTGAGGAACCGGTAGAAGGAGCGGATGGCCGAGAGGGCGCGGGCCATCGAGCGCTTGGCGAGGCCGTCGCGCTGGCACGCGGCGAGGAAACCGCGCACCGCCTGGCGGTCCACCCCGGCCCAGGTCCACGCGGCGCTCCCGTAGTACCCGTCGAGGAAGGCCGCGAACCGCCCCACGTCGCGCCCGTACGCCTTCACCGTGTGCGGCGAGTCGTTGCGCTCCGCGCCCAGGTAGCGCAGGAAGTCCGCGACCTCGGGCTTCACGCGTCCACCGCCCGCGCGAAGGCGTCCATGTCGGCCAGCGCACGCCCGACCAGGCGTTCCTTCTTCTTCTGCTTGTCGCGCGGCGGGTCGGCCAGCGGCTCGAGCAGCCCGAAGTTGGCGTTCATCGGCTGGAAGTGCGCGGGATCCGCCTCGCGCAGGTAGCGCAGCAGCGCGCCCAGCATCGTGGTCGGCGGCGGCAGCAGCGGCTCCTGGCCGCGCAGCAGCCGCGCGAGGTTGAGCCCGGCCAGCAGTCCCGTGCCGAGCGACTCGGTGTAGCCCTCGACGCCGGTGAGCTGGCCGGCGAACAGCGTCGTCGGCCGGTGCTTCAGCGCCAGGTGCGGCGCCAGCGCGCGCGGCGTGTTGAGGTACGCGTTGCGGTGGATGCTGCCGTAGCGGAGGAACTCGGCCTGCTCCAGGCCGGGGATCATGCGGAAGACCCGCTGCTGCTCGCCGATGCGCAGGCGCGTCTGGAAGCCGACCATGTTCCACATCTGGCCGGCCCGGTCCTCCTGCCTGAGCTGCACCACCGCGTACGGCCGGCGGCCGGTGCGCGGGTCGTCGAGCCCGACCGGCTTCATCGGGCCGAAGCGCAGGGTGTCCGGGCCGCGCGCGGCCATCTCCTCGACGGGCAGGCACCCCTCGAAGTACGGCACGGCGTCGAAGGCGTGGCCCGCGTGCTGGTCGGCGGCGGTGAGCGCGGCGAGGAACGCCTCGTACTCCTCGCGCGTCATCGGCGCGTTCCAGTAGTCGGCGCCGTCGCCCTTGCCGTAGCGCGAGGCCTTGAAGAGCCGGTCCTGGTCCAGCGACTCGACGGCGACGATCGGTGCGATGGCGTCGTAGAAGGCGAGCGACTCGGCACCGATGGCGGCGGCGATGGCCGTCGAGAGCGCCTGGGAGGTCAGCGGGCCGGTCGCGACGATGCCCGGGTCGGGGAGGGCGGCGGCCTCCTCGCGCACGACGGTCACGTTGGGGTGCGCGGCGATGCGCTCGGTCGCCCGGGCGGAGAAGACGTCGCGGTCCACCGCGAGCGCGGCGCCGCCCGGCACGCGCGCCTCGTCGGCGCAGGCCAGGAGGAGCGAACCCAGGCGCCGCAGCTCGGCCTTCAGCAGGCCGTGCGCGTTGGTGGTCTCGGTGCTCTTGAAGGTGTTCGAGCAGACCAGCTCGGCGAGCCGGTCGGTGCGGTGGGCGGGCGTGGTGGTGACCGGGCGCATCTCGACCAGCCGCACGGCGATCCCGCGCCCGGCCAGCGCCCACGCGGCCTCGCAGCCGGCCAGGCCGCCGCCGACGACGGTCGCGGTCAGGTCAGCGCCGGCGCCGCGGCCTCCGCCTCGGCGAACTCCGTCCCGCACTTGAGGCACTTCTTGAAGGCGCCCTTCGTCTTCGTCTCCTTCACCTCGAGGCCGACGTTGCCGCAGTTCGCGCACGTCTCGGCCACCGGCCGGTTCCACGCGGTGAAGTCGCACTCCGGGTAGCGGTTGCAGCCGTAGAACTTCCGGCCGCCGCGCCTGGCGCGCTTCTCCGCCAGGTCGCCCGTGCCGCACTTCGGGCACTTCACGCCGAGGGGCACGGGCTTCGTGTTGCGGCAGGCCGGGTAGCCGGTGCACGCCATGAACTCGCCGAAGCGCCCGTGCTTGATGACCATCGGCTTGCCGCACTTCTCGCACGCCTCGTCGGTCGGCTGGTCGGGCGCGCGGCCGCGCTTGCGCAGCGAGAGCGTGTACTTGCACTCGGGGTCGTTCTGCTTCGTGCACGCGATGTAGGGCCCGAACCGCCCCGTCTTCACGGTGACCGGGCTCCCGCACTGCGGGCAGCGCTCCTCGGCGATCGTCGAGAGGTCGTGGGCCTCGCCGATCATCTCCTCGGGCTTCACCGCGGCGAGGCGGCGCTCGAACGGCGTCCAGAAGTCGCCGAGCACCTGCGTGCGGCTGAGCTCGCCGTCCTCGATGCGGTCGAGCTCCGTCTCCATCCCGCTGGTGAACTCGACGTTGAAGATGTCGGGGAAGCGCGGGACCAGGAGCCGGTTCACCGTCTCGCCGAGCTCGGTGGGATGGAAGCGCTTCTCCTGCATGGACACGTAGTGGCGCGCCAGCAGGGTGCTGCTGATCTGCGCATACGTGGACGGCCGGCCGATGCCGAGCTTCTCGAGCTCCTTGACCAGCGACGCCTCCGAGAAGCGCGGCGGCGGCTCGGTGAAGTGCTGGGTCGGCACCACGTCCCGGAGCGCGACCCGGTCGCCGACCTCGAGCGGCGGCAGCGCCGCCAGGCCCTCGAGGGTGCGGCCTTCTTCCTGCTCGCGCGCTTCCGTGTACAGTGCGTGATAGCCCTTGAACTTGGTGACCGATCCGGTCGCACGGAACAGGAACCGGCCGAGGTCGAAGTCCACCGTCGTCGTGTCGTAGACGATCGGCGCCATCTGCGAGGCCACGAAGCGCTTCCAGATGAGTTCGTACAGCTTCAGCTGGTCGGCCTTGAGGTAGCGCCGCAGCGATTCCGGCGTGCGCGCCACCTCCGTCGGTCGGACCGCTTCATGCGCGTCCTGGGCCTGCGCGGCGGCGGCGCCGTAGAAGTTCGGTGCGTCCGGCAGGAAGTCCTTCTCGAAGTGCTCACGGATGTAGGCGCGGGCCGATTCCACCGCCGACGCCGCGACCCGGGTCGAGTCGGTGCGCATGTACGTGATGAGACCGACCGCACCCTCGTCGCCCACCTCGACGCCCTCGTAGAGCCCCTGCGCGATCTGCATCGTGCGCTTGGACGAGTAGCCGAGGCGCTTCGCGGACTCCTGCTGGAGGGTACTGGTGGTGAACGGCGCCGGCGGCCGCTTCCGGCGCTCCTTCCGCTTGACGTCGGTGACGACGAACGGCTGGCCGCGCACCGCCTCCACGATGGCGCGCGCCTCGGCCTCGTTCGGGATCTCCGGCTTGTGGCCGCCGAGCTTGTGCAGCTCGGCCTCGAAGGCCTGGTCGTCCTTCTGCAGGTGCGCCGCGACGGTCCAGTACTCCTTCGCGACGAACGCGCGGATCTCCTGCTCGCGCTCGACGATGAGCCGCAGCGCCACCGTCTGCACGCGGCCCGCCGAGAGGCCGGTCTTGATCGCCTTCCACAGCAGCGGGCTGACCTTGAAGCCGACGAGCCGGTCGAGGATGCGCCGCGCCAGCTGGGCCTCGACCTTCTTGCCGTCGATGGCGACCGGGTTCTGGATCGCCTTCCGGATCGCGTCCTTCGTGATCTCGTGGAACAGCACGCGCTGGACGCTGCCCGCCAGCCTGCCCACCTGGTCCTTCACGTGCCAGGCGATCGCCTCGCCCTCGCGGTCGGGGTCGGTGGCGATCAGGATCTCGTCCGCCTCCCGCGCCGCGGCCTTCAGCTCCGTGATCGCCTTCTGCTTCCCCTTCACCGTGACGAACTTGGGCTTGAAGTGCGCCTCGATGTCCACGCCCAGCTCCCGCTCGGGCAGATCCCGGATGTGCCCCACGGTCGCCTTCACCGTGTAGCCCTTGCCGAGATACTTGCCGATCGTCTTCGCCTT
>CAZMQP010000237.1:0-4482 GCA_964568385.1 uncultured bacterium | reverse complement strand
TGGCCACGCGCGGCAGCATGGGCGGGCTGGCGGTGCACACCGCGCAGGTCTGCGACGTGCTCGATGCGGCCGGCTACCAGCGCATCCTGGTCGAGACCGTGGGCGTCGGCCAGAGCGAGCTCGTGGTGGCGCAGACGGCCGACTCGACGGCGGTCGTACTGGTGCCCGAGTCCGGCGACGCGGTGCAGGCGATGAAGGCGGGGCTCATGGAGATCGCCGACGTGTTCGTGATCAACAAAGCCGACCGCGAGGGCGCCGACCGCGCCGCGTTCGCCATCCGCTCCGCGCTGGGCCTGCGCGCGCCGACGAGCGACTGGAAGGTGCCCGTCGAGATGACCGTGGCCTCGCGCGGCGAGGGCATCGAGGCGCTGATCGACCGATTCGAGGAGCACCTCGTGTTCCTTCGCGAGCAGGGCGGGCTCGAGCGCCGCCGCCGCCAGCGCCTGGCGCAGCGGCTCGAGGACATGGTGCTCGACTCCATGTGGTCGGCGTTCGAGGACCGCGTCAGCGACGCCGAGCGCCAGCGCATGCTCGACTCGGTGGTGCGGCGCGAGGCGACGCCGCGGCAGGCCGCCGACCGCCTGATGGAACTGGCGGGCGCGCGGCGCTAGGTCAGGCCGCCGTGACCGTCTCCGCCCACGCGATCGCGTCGGCGTAGGCCTCGGTGAGCGCACGGTCGTCCACCGGGCAGGCCGCCCGCGCCGCCTCGAGGGCCTCCCAGTCCGCGCGCTCGTAGGCGCGGACCAGCCGCAGCGCCGGGGCGAGCGGCCCGGTGCCCTCGGCCAGCGCCGCATGCACGCGGGCCGGCACGGTCAGCGCCGACAGCACCTCCTCGCGCGGGCGGCCGAGCATGGTGTCCACCAGCGACAGCAGGCCGGCCAGGAACAGCTCGCCCTCGTGGCCGTGCAGGCCCGCCGCCGCCGCCAGTCGCTCGGCGAAGCGGGCGCGCGCCAGCGCCGTCCGCGACAGTTCGTGCGGATGCCCTTCGCCCAGCGCCAGCAGTCCGATCATCATGGACCACTGCTTGAGCGGCCGCAGTCCGATCACGGTCAGCGCCTGCCGCAGCGAGCCGAACTCGTAGCGCCATCCGAACGCCGCCGAGTTGAGGTAGCGCAGCAGGCGCACCGTGAGCGCCGGGTCGTGGCGGAACACCTCCTCGAGGCGGTCCACGGCGAACTCCTCCTGCCGCAGCATCTCGGCCATGAACCGCACGACCGAGTGCTTGGCGGGCGGGAGGTCCGGGGTCTGCACCATCTGCGGCTTGCAGAAGAAGTAGCCCTGGAACTGCGCGTAGCCGGCCGCCATCGCGGCCGTGTGCTCCTCGTGCGTCTCCACCTTCTCGGCCAGCAGCGTGAGCCCCCGCGCGCGCAGTGGGGCGAGCGCGTCGGCGTCGAAGGCGCGTTCGGTCTGGCGCACATCCACCTTGACCAGGCTCACCACGTCGAGCAGCGGCTCCGAGTGGGGCGTGAACACGTAGTCGTCGAGGGCGAGCGTGTAGCCCTCGCGGCGGATCGCGCGGCAGGCGGCGATCACCTCGGCGTCGGGCTCGATCGTCTCGAGCAGCTCGATGACGGTGCGGTGCGGCGGCAGCATGCGGTGGTAGCCGCCGAGCAGCGCGCGGCGCGTGAGATTCACATACGCGCGGTGATTGCCCACCATGGTGTCGAGCCCGAAGACGGCGGCGCTGCCCTCGATGGTCGCCAGCGTGGCGTGGTCGGCGTCGGTGCTGTCGAAGCGGTTCTCGGGCCCGGCGCGGAACAGCAGTTCGTAGCCGATCAGCTCGGACCGCCGCCCGAGGATGGGCTGGCGGGCGGCATAGAGCGTGTGCTCGGGCGAGGCCGCCGGGGCGGGAGGCGCCTCGGAGGACCCCGGCGCCGGCGCGTCCCCGCGGGCAGCCCGACCGAACCCGAACATGCTCCCTCCATGGAATCGCAACGACTTGGACCGGCCCGTGCGACCTTCGGCCCCCCGCTCAGTCTCGGTCTCCGTCCCCCGGGCTTGAGCGCCGCGAACCCGGCTGGCGGAATTCCCCCTTGATGGACGGCAGGCGCGGGTCCAGCATCCCCTTCGGGTCGGGGCGGCGATGCCGCCCGTTCGTCCGGAGGTGCCATGCGCCGAATGCTCGCATTCCTCGTCCTCTTCGGTGTCGTCCCCGGCGTGGCCGGGGCGTGGGACGGCTCGCCGCGCACGCTCGCCGCACCGAGCGCCACACCGGGATTGGTGCGCGTCTGCCACGACGGCGCCTCGGGCGCCTTCATCGCGTGGCGCCAGGCGGGCTCGACGAGCGTGCATGTGACGCGCGTGGATGAGAACGGCGACCCGGCCGCCGAGTGGCCCGCACAGGGGATCGCGCTCGGCTCGGGCGCGACGACCGTGCACTCGATGGGGCTTGTCTCCGATGCGGCGGGCGGCGCCTACCTGTGGTGGGTGAGCCCGGCGACCCTGCGTCTCACGCGCATCACCCACGATGGCGCCGTCGCGCCCGGCTGGACCGCCGCGGGGCGGGCGATGGGCGCGCTCTCGAGTCCCCGGCACCGGCCGTGGGTGGTCCCGGATGGAACGGGCGGCCTCTGGGTGGGCCTGTTCACGGGCATGCGGGACGCGTTCTTCACGCCGAGCGCCCGGCTCTGGCACGTGGCGCCCGATGGGAGCGGCGCCGGCGGCTGGCCCGTGGCGGGGCGCGCCGTGCCGCTCACGCCGGCCGGCGACGAGTGGATCCATTCGGCGAGCTTCGCGCCGGCCGAGGACGGCGGCGCCTGGGCGCTGCTCGCCACCGGCCGCGTGGACGAGGGCACGATGCTCCCGGGCGAGTGGCGAATGACGCGGTTCACCCCGACCGGCGGCATCCATCCCGGCACGCCCTCGCCCGGTCGGGTGCTCGGCGCCTTCGAGGCGGACCGCATCGGCGCCTCGGTGCCGGTGGCGGCACTCGGCGCGATCTCGCCCGATGGCGAGGGCGGCGTGTTCACGCTGCGGGCCTCGGTCCTCGATGGCGGCGGCAGCTGGAGTGCGCTCTTCCAGCCGGAGCGCTGGCTCGAGGATGGCTCGCCTCGCCCCGATCAGGGCCCGGCCAGCCCGCTGGGCTGGTGGAGCGAGCCGTCACTCCCGCCCGATCACGAACTCGGCGCTCGCGCGTGGCGCGATGCGCTGGGAGTGCGATGGATCGGCGTGCCGTTGCTGGCCGCGGATGCGCCGCCGGCGATGGGCCTCTACCGCCTCTCGGATCCGTCGGCGGCGCCGGAGTTCGAGGAGGCCATCGAAGGGCCGATGGCGCTCATCCGGCCCATCGACGCGGGCGGCTGGCTGGGGGTCTGGGTCAAGCCCATGGGCCCGACGAGCCACTGGGATCCCGGTCCGGCCGCGGCGGGCTTCCGGACCGCGTCAGGCGCCAGCTGGTGGGAGCAGACCTACAGCTACACCGAGGCCGCATACGTGAGCGCCGACGCCGCACCGCTCCCCGACGGCACCGTCATCCTCGCATGGTCACGCGTGCTGGACCCGGTCGGGGTGCGGTTGATGCGCGCCGGTCCGGGCGACTCGCCGCTCTCCGCGCCCGCGTCCCCGGCGGGGCCGCATCGGCTGGCGCTCCGGCACGTCGCCGGACGCGGTGTGCTGGTGACGGTGGGCTCGTGGGGCGCCTCGAGCGTGCAGCTGTGGGACGTCACCGGCAGGCGTGTGGCGGGTCTGGCCGACGTCGGCCCCGGCGAGCACGCGCTCCCCGGTTCGGCCTCGCTCCCGGCCGGTCTCTACCTGGGCCGGTCCAGGGGACGCGACGGCCTCGCGTCGGTGGCCAGGGTGGTCGTGACGAGGTGATCCGCCGCATCCTCCGAACCTCCTGCGCCGCCGACGCTTGACCCTGCTTCGAGCCCCCGCGTAGGCTCCCGCGGTTCCATCGCCCACCCCCGGGCCCCGCGGCCCTTCTGAGGAGGCTCGCCATGGCGAAGCGCACGCCCGCCAAGAAGACCCGTGCCACCGCGGCCAAGCCGCGCCGAGCCCGCGCGCACGCCCCGGCCCGCAAGCAGCCGGAGGTGCGCTCGAACGGCGCCTACGCGGCGCTGCGCCAGCAGTACGAGGCGAACTACCCGGTCTCGCGCGAGCGCAAGGACCTCTACCCGTACACGATCTCGGGTCAGCGGATCGAGCCGCTCTACGGCCCCGAGCACGTCGCCGGCATGGATCTGGCGCGCGATCTGTCGGTGCCGGGCGAGTACCCGTTCACGCGCGGCGTCCACCCCACCATGTACCGCGGCAAGATGTTCACGATGCGCCAGTTCGCGGGCTTCGGCACGGCGCGCGAGACCAACCAGCGCTTCAAGTACCTGCTCGCGCACGGTCAGACGGGCCTGTCGATCGCCTTCGACAACCCCACGATCATGGGCTACGACAGCGACCACCCCAAGTCGAACGGCGAGGTGGGCAAGTGCGGTGTGGCCGTGGATTCGCTGCGCGACATGGAGGTGCTGCTCGACGGCATCGACCCGG
>CAZMQP010000236.1:0-4485 GCA_964568385.1 uncultured bacterium | reverse complement strand
GCGGCGAGGCGATGCGGCGGCTCGCCATGGCGCTTCGCGCCGACGGCCGCCACGACGAGGCCGAGGCGGCCCACCGGTCGGCGGCCGTGCTGGCCGACTCGTGCGGCTGGACGCGGTTGTCGCTGCGCGTCTCGCGCGGCGTCGCGTCCATCGCCCGGGCGCTCGGTCGCGTCGCGGAGAGCGCCGTGATGACGCGGGCGTTCGCCGACAGCGCGCGGGCGCTGGGATTCGACGAGCAGTACTCCGAGGCGCTGCAGGACCTGGGCAACCTGCACCTGATGACCGGCCGGCTGCCCGAGGCGCGCGCCGCGCTCGAGGAGCGGCTGGCGCTGATCGAGGCGAGGCGCTGGCACTCGGACCAGCGCATGGTGACGCTCGACCAGCTCGGGGGGGTGGCGGCGCTGCAGGGGCGGCCGGATGAGGCGCGGCGCCTGTTCGAGGGGGCGCTCGCCCTGTCGCGCCGCCGTCGCGACCATCCCTATGCCCCGTCCGTGCTGCTGCACCTGGCCAACCTGCACCGCGACCTCGGCGACGACGCCCGCGCGCTGGCGACGCTCGAGGACGGCTTCGCCGCCGCGAAGGCCGTGGGCAGCCGCCGCACCGAGTCCATGATGATCGCGCTCAAGGCCGACATCCTGGCCGACGCCGGGCGCCACGAGGAGTCCGCCTCGCTGGCGGCCGAAGCGGCGCGCCACGCCCGCGCGCACGAGCCGCGCAACCTGGCGATGGCGCTGCGCACCCAGAGTCACGCGCTGATCGCGCTCGGACGAGCGCGCGAGGCGCAGGCGCCGCTCGACTCGCTGCGGGAGTTCCTGGAGGCGGCGCCCGACTCGTTGCAGCTCGGCCGCCTCGAGCGCTCCGAGGCCGAGGTGGCGCTGGCGCTCGGCGACACGGCGCGCGCCCTGGCCCTCACCACGCACGCCGTGGAGCTGGCGCGCGCCATCGGCTCGCCCGATGAGACCGCGAGCGCGGAGCTCGCACGCGGCCTCGCGCTGCAGGGTGCCGGCCGAGTCGCCGAATCGGCGGCCGCACTCGAGGCCGGGCTCGCGTTCTCCGAGCGCATGGCCGCCGCGACCGTGGCGCGCGACGAGCGCAGCCGCGCGCGGCGCCGGTTCCAGTGGTACTACGGCGACCTCGCCCGCGCCCACCATGCCGCCGGTCGCACCGCGGAGGCGTTCGCGGTGCTCGAGCGCAGCCGGGCGCGCGAACTGCGGGCGCAGTTCGGCGACGCCGCGGCCCTCGCCGCCCCGCACATCCCGGATGAGCTCGCCGCGGAGCTGCGCGAATGCGAGCAGTCGCTCGCGCTGCTGCAGCAGTCGCTGCTCGAGCAATGGGCGCTGCCCGCCCGCCAGCGCGACGCGGCGCTGCCCCGGCTCGAGGCGCGGGCGGATTCGCTCAAACGCGCGTGGGACGACCTGCAGCTCCGCGTGCAGCGTGCGGCGCCCGGGTTCGCCCGTGCCGCGGGGTGGGCGGCGCCGATGACGCTGGAGGACGTGCAGGGGCGGCTCCGCCCGGGCGAGATGGTGGTGGCGTTCATGATGGGGTGGCAGCGCCTGCTGCGGTTCGATGTCACCGCGCGCTCGTGCGCGGTGCACGAGCTGCCCGTGAGCGACCGTGCGCTCACGGCGCGCGTGAGTGAATGGGTGGGGGGCATCCGCGACGGCGGGTCCGCCGACTGGCGCCGTGGGGCGGCCGCGCTCGCCGACACGCTGCTCTCCGGCCTCGAGCCGCCCCGCGGCGCCGGCGCCACGCTGCTGATCGTGCCCGATGGCGCGCTCCACACGATGCCGTTCGAGGCCCTGCTCGTGCGCGACGGCGGCCGGCGCGTGCCGCTGCTCGAGCGCGCCATGGTGGTGATGGCCGAAGCGCCGGGCCTGTTCTTCATGCCCGAGGCCGAGGCGGGCCGGCGCGCCTCGGGCGGCATCGTGGCCTTCGGCGACCCGGTGCTCACCGCCGGCGCCGTGCCCTCGCGCGATCGCGCGTTGTCGCTGGCGCCGCTGCCGCACGCGCGGCGCGAGGTGGAGCAGCTGCGCGAGGCGTTCCCGGAGGCCCGCCTCCACATCGGCGCCGAGGCCACCGAGCCGCGCCTGCATGCCGCGCTCGACGAGGCGCGCATCGTGCACGTGGCGGCGCACGGCTTCTACGACGACCGCCATCCGCGCTTCTCGGCGCTGGCGCTGGCGCGCGGCGAGCAGGCCGGCGAAGCGGGCAGCGACGGGATGCTGCAGGCCTGGGAGGTGCTCGCGCATCGCGGCTCGCTGGACCTGGTCACGCTGTCCGCCTGCGAGACGGGCCGGGGCCGCCTGCTCGGGGGCGAGGGACTCGACGGGCTCTCGCGTGCGTTCCGCATCGCCGGCGCGCTGCTGCTGATCTCGAGCCAGTGGCGCGTGGACGATGCCGCCACCGCCACGCTGATGGGCGACTTCTACCGGCGGCTCGCGCGCGGCGAGCCCGTCGCGGCGGCCTTCCGCGAGGCGCGGCTCGCGCTCGCCCGCGGTGGCGAGGCGGCCTCGGGGGGCTCGCGAGGCGTCGGTCGCACGCGCGAGCGCACGCTCGCGGCGCATCCGAGGGTGTGGGCGGCGTTCGTGCTGCGCGGCGCCCGCTGAACGGACGCCCGGCGCTCAGCGCTGGTGCGTCACGTCCACCCGCTCGACCCGGCCGCCCGCGCGCTCGAGCGCCGCCACCACGTCGCGCAGGCGCCCGGCGCGATCGGCCGCGGCGCCGGGGGGCAGCGCGGCGGCGATCGCCCGCACATCCGGCGTCCGCACGAAGCTCGCGACCACGAAGCTCTCGGTGCCGGGCGGTCCCTCGAACGTCCAGCGCATCCCCGACGCCTCGGTCGGCAGATCGACCGTGCCCGGACCCAGCCTTGGTGCGGGCGCGGTCGCCGAGTCGGGCACGAGCAGCGACACGGCGCCATCGGGGCCGGCGTGCACCACCACGACCGGGGCGGGCTCGGCCAGCTCGAAGCGCAGCCTGAAGGCGTCGCCGGTACGCCACGCGGCGTCGCCGCGTGCGTCGCGCCCGCGTGCGCCGGGTCCCGGCTCCACGCGCAGCGCCGCCGGGGACGGAGGCTCGGGCGCGGCGAGCAGTGGCGCCGCGGGCGGCGGGGCGTCGACCGGGGCGTGGGAGGGTGGGCGCACCAGCAGGACGGCCACGATCACGGCCGCGGCCGCGGCGGCGGTGGCCGGCAGGAGCCAGCCTCGCGCCGGCCGGCGGGCGGGTCGCACGCCCCCACGAGAGGTCCCGCGCTCGAGAAGAGCAGCGAGACTCCGGCGCTCGCCCGCCCGCGACAGGTCGTCGAGAGCAAGCGCGTCCCAGCGCGAAGGAGGCGGCAGCGAACCCGCCGGCCGAGCCAGCGCCTCGCGCGCGAGGAGGGCCTCGCGCAGCGAGCGGCAATCGGCACATGTCTGCAGATGCGCGAGGGTGGTCTCGCGATCCGGACCTTCGAGGTCCTCGAGCGCGAGGACGCGCTCTCGCATCGTGACATGGGGATCCGTCATGGCGGTGTCACCTCCAACACGGGGCCGGGGGGCCGCCGCGTTACGGCGGATCTCCGGGGGCGGCGATCCCCCAGCGGTCCGCGAGACAGCGTCGCAGCGCGATGCGTCCGCGCATCACCCAGACGCGTACCGAGTTGGCCGGGGCCGACAGCGCCTCGGCGATGGCGGCGTGGTCGAGTTCCTGGCCGAGCATCAGCGCCAGCGCCCGCCGCGGCTTCTCGGCCGCGATCCGGGACAGGCAATCCTCGACCGCGGCCGCGAGCTCGATGCGCTCGAGCTCCCCGCCGGGGTCGGACTCGACGCCGAACTCCGCCAGGTCGGGCGCCTCCTCGCCGGCCGGACCGCTCGCCCGCTCGCGGGACTGCTGACGCAGATGGCGGCGGCGCTCGTCGAGCAGCCGGAAGTAGGCGCGCTTGCGGAACCACGACCAGAATCCGCCGGCATGGCGGAACACGAAGCGCCCCTGCTCGACGTCGGCCAGGATGCCGAGCAGCGCTGAGTGCGCCCAGTCCCGGCGCAGATCGGGGTCGTGCGTGACCCGGCAGGCGAGACAGTAGACCGGGTGGTGCGTGGCCCGCAGGAACGCCTCGCGCGTGCGCGCATCGCACGCCTGCAGGCCCTCGACGAGGGCGCGTTCGTCATGCACGTCCACGGCAGCGGGTCCCACCATGGCCATGAGGGTAGCACTCGCGGCCGCGGCTGCATGGGGCGGGCCGCATCGCGTAGAGTCGGCGCTCCGCCGCCGCGCCCGCCCCACTGCCGGAGACCCGAGTGACCGACTCCCACCTGCCGCTGCTCCACGACGTCCCGTACTCCGATCCGCAGCAGGTGCTCGAGGCCATCTTCGGCTTCCGCGAGTTCCGCCCCGGCCAGCGGCGCATCATCGACGCGGTGCTCGCGGGCCGCGACTGCATCGGCGTCATGCCGACCGGCGCCGGCAAGTCGCTCACCTTCCAGGTGCCCGCCAAGATCCTGCCGGGCA
>CAZMQP010000235.1:0-4496 GCA_964568385.1 uncultured bacterium | reverse complement strand
GATCTTGGTGCCGTCGCCGATGCGGGTGGCGTCTGTGGTGGCGCGGTCGATCGTCGTGTTGGCGCCGACCTCGACGTCGTCGCCGATCTGCACGATGCCCACCTGCGGCACCTTGTGGTAGCGCCCGGCGTCGCAGGCGAATCCGAAGCCGTCGGCGCCGATGACGGCGCCGCTGTGGAGGATGCAGCGGCTGCCGAGCGTGCACTCCTCGCGCACCGAGACGTTGGGATAGAGCAGGCAGTCGTCCCCGATCGAGGCCTGCACGCCCACGTAGCACCCCGGCATCAGCACCGTGCGGGCGCCGATGCGCGCGCCGGCCTCGACGACGCAGTGGGCGCCGACCGAGGCGCCCTCGCCGAGGGTGGCGGCCTGCGAGACGACGGCGGTCGGGTGCACGCCCGGCATCGGCCGGTAGAGCTCGGGCCGGAACAGGCGCACGACCACCTGGAACGCCAGGTAGGGATTGTCCACCTGCACCAGCGGCACCGGCGAGGTGCGCGGCTCGCGCGAGCAGATCACCGCCGACGCGCGCGTCTCCGCGAGATGCGAGTCGTAGCGCGAGTTGGCGATGAACGTGATCTCCCCCGGCTGCGCCTCGCGGATGCCCGCGACGCCCCGGATGAGGGTCGAGCCGTCGCCGACGACCGTGCCCCCGACTTCAGCCGCGAGTTCCGCGAGCGTGAGTGTGCTCATCGACGGCCTCCTCTCGATGCTCCCACGTCACCGTCCCTGGCTGGTGCTGCGCTCGTTGAGGGCGGCGATGACGTCCGGCGTCAGGTCGAACTTGCGGTCCGCGTAGATCAGGAAGCCGCTCGCGGTGTCGAACACCAGGTCCAGCCCCCGCTCGCTCGCCAGCTTCTCCACCTCGGCGCGGATCTGCTGCACCACTTCGGCCGTCGCGCGCTCGTTCTCCTGCGCCGCGCGGCCCTGCGGCCCCCAGATGTCCTGCAGGAAGCTCTCGTACTCGCTGATGGCGCGCTGCAGCGCCTGCTCCTTCTCCTGGCGCTTGAGCGAGGACAGGATGGGCGCCTGGTCCCGCACCTCCTGCCGCAGCTGCTGCACCGCGCGCTCCTTCTCGGCGGCCTCGTCGCGCCAGCCCTGGACCTGACGCTCGAAGCGCTGCTGCGCCTCCTGCGCGTCCTTGTACTCGAGGAAGATGCGGGCTGAGTCGATGTAACCGAACTGCACATCGGCCGCGCGCGCCGGGGAGGCCGCGAACAGCAGCGCGAGGGCGCAGGCGGAGCCGCGCAGGATGCGGCGGAAGGGGGGCATCGGACCTCGCTAGAAGTTGAAGTTGCCGAGGAGGAAGTGGCCCTTCCATCGCGCCCCGTCGTCGCGTTGGAAGCCATAGCCGTAGTCGAACCCGATGTTGCCGAGGATGGGCACCTCCATGCGCGCCCCGAACCCGGCCCCGACCTTGAGGTCGAACGGCCGGATCTCGCGGCGCAGGTCCCAGACGTCACCGGCGTCGAAGAAGAACACACCGCGCAACGGGTTCACAATCGGGAACTGCTGCTCGAACGTGAACAGGGCCATGTAACGCCCGCCCGGGTAACGGCGCTTCACGGTGACGGCCGTGGAGTCGATGCGCTCGATGCCGTTCATCGGGTCGTTGCCGATGTAGATCGTGTCCCGGTTCGTGTAGCCGAGGATGACGTCGGTGATGAACTTGCCCGGCACGACCTGGTAGTCCTCGTAGCCGCGCAGCGGGTCGATGGTGGTGCCGCCGCCGAGCCGGAAGCGCGCGTAATCCGGGATCTGCTCATCGCGCCACGTGTACTGCCCCACCGTGCCGACGCGCAGCCGCGCCATGGAGGTGAAGCTCTTGAGCAGCGACGGGAAGTAGATGCGGCCCTCGTAGCGGTGCTTGTGGAAGTGCAGGTCGCCGCCGAAGGGCCCGCCGTTGAACTCGTCGTTGAACGACAGGCGCGTGCCGCGGGTCGGGTAGAACGGATTGTCGGTCGAGTTGCGCAGGAAGGTGGTCTCGAGCGCGCTCGAGATCTGCGGTTCGCCGATCTTGATGCCGCCGACCGTGATGGTCGAGACGACGTTCTTGATGAGCAGCTCCTCCAGCGTGTACGCGACCGAGCCGCGCGCGTAGTCCGGCCACGGCAG
The DNA here is from genome assembly GCA_964568385.1 of uncultured bacterium. Taxonomy (GTDB): domain Bacteria; phylum Eisenbacteria; class RBG-16-71-46; order RBG-16-71-46; family RBG-16-71-46; genus CADEFY01. Next base: position 2,381 of record CAZMQP010000235.1, on the reverse strand, counting down.
CGGGCGGCCGAGCCGCAGCGAGCCGCCGCGGCGGCGCTGGTCGTATTCCTGGAGCTCCCGGTAGGTGCTGTAGGCCGAGAGCCCGAGCAGCGTGGGCGTGCCGCGGAACCACGGCTCGGTGAAGCTCAGCGTGTACTCCTCGCGCTGGCTGCCGCGCTCGAGATGCAGCTGCAGCGCCTGCCCGTTGCCGAGCACGTTGCTGTGGCCGATGTCGAGGAAGCCGGTGACGCCCGTCTCGTTGGTGAAGCCCGCTCCCGCCGACGCGGTGCCGACGCTCTTCTCGGTGACCCGGAACACCAGGTCCACATCGGTGCTCTCGGCCGGCTGGAAGTCCGGGATCACCGACTCGAACAGCCCGAGCCGCATGATGTCGCCCTGGCTGCGGATGAGCGCCGAACGGCGGAAGGTGTCACCCTCGTGCAGGTCGATCTCGCGCCGGATCACGTGCTCACGCGTGCCGCGATTGCCGGTGATGCTCACCAGCCGCACCTTCGAGGGCCGGCCCTCGGTGATGCGGAACGCGATGTCCACCACCGTGTCCCGCACGGTCTCCTGCGGCTCGACGCCCAGGTAGAGATAGCCGCGCTCGGCGTAGGCGGAGTAGACGTCGGACTGCGCGCGCTGGATGCGGGCCTTCTCGTAGCGGGCGCCGGGACGGGGGTTCCAGATGCGTTCGATGACCTCGTCGGCGATCACGGCGTGGCCGCTCCACGAGACGTCGCCGATGGTGTGGTAGCGGCCCTCCTCGATCGAGACCGTCAGGGTCAGGTCGCGCGACAGGGCGCCCGGCGACAGGACGGCGTCGAGCACCTTGGCGTCGCGGTAGCCGCGGTCCTGGTACCAGGCCTCGAGCCGCTCACGGTCCTCGGCGAAGGTCTCGTCGGTCAGCGTGCCGCCACCGAAGAAGCCCTTCTGCTTGGTCTTCATCGCCTTGCGCAGCCGCTTCTCGGTGAACGCGGTCGCGCCGGTGAAGCGGATGCGCGTGATCCGCAGCTTCTCGCCCTCGGTGACCCGGAAGGTGACCGCGACCTGGTTCGACGCCAGCGCCGTGTCGAGCCGGGCCTCGATGGCCGCGCGCGGGAAGCCCTCCTCGCGGTAATAGGCCACCAGGGAGTCCTGCTGCAGCTGGAGACGCGTCAATGACAGCGTCTCGCCCACCTTGAGGAAGAGCTTCTTCTCGAGGTCCACGTTCTCGCGCTTCTGGTTGCCCTCGAAGCCGAGCGCCGAGATGCGCGGCCGCTCACGGACCTCGATGATCAGCTCGAGCACGCCATCGGTCAGCTCGCCACGGCGCGGGATGACGTCGGAGAAAAGGCCGAGCGCCAGCAGCTTGCGCACGCCGCGCCGCACCGCCTCGGCCGAGTAGCGCTGGCCGGGGGCGAGTTCCATCGTCGCGACGATGCGGGCGCTGTCCACCGTGGTGTTGCCGGTGACCCGGATGGCCCCGAGGACCACCGGGGCCGACGGCTCCCGGGACTCCGGCGAGGACGCCTCGGGCTGGGCGGCAGCGGGGGGTGCGGCGAGGGCCGCGAACGACATCACGGCGGCCAGGACGAAGGGAACAACCCGGCGCACTCGCGCCTTCACGTTCTCGGACACTCGTTCTCCCAAGTTGGGCCACTCGATGGGCCGCGACACCACGCCCGCAGCAGCGCGTCCATGCGCGCGCAGGGCCGCAGCGTGACCTTCGGCCCGGGGAGTCGGAGGATGATAGCCACCTCGGGCGGCTTGTCCAGCCGACCCGGCCCGTGCCGGCCGGGGAGCCAGGGCTCCTACCCCGCCCCGCCCGCGCGTGTTCCACGGCGGGGGCGCCGGGAACGAAGAAGCCGCCGGGAGCCCGGCTGGGCCCCCGGCGGCGGATGTGGCGGACGGCGTCCGGCTCAGGCCTGCGGGGCCGTCACCTCGGGCGCCGGCGGCGTCGGCGGCGGCGCCGGCGCGACCCCGGTCACGAAGTCCAGCTCGTCCCCCTTGCGTCCGACGGTCACGTGCGAGCCCGCCGGGATCTGACCGCGCAGGATGGAGTCCGCCGACGGGTCCTCGAGCAGCCGCTGGATGGCGCGCTTCAGCGGCCGCGCGCCGAGCGTGGGATCGAAGCCCTTGTCGATCAGCAGCTCCACCGCCTCGGGCGTGAGGTCGATCGCGATCTCCTGCAGCTTCAGACGGTCCTGGAACTGCCCGATCAGGATGCCGACGATCTCCCGCATGTTCTCCTTGGTCAGCGCGTGGAACACGATGACGTCGTCGATGCGGTTCAGGAACTCGGGGTTGAACGCGCGCTTGAGCTCGTCCTGCACCGTGGACTGGATGGCCTTGTACTGCTGGGCCGCGTTGTCCGCCTGCTTGAACCCGAGCTTGGCGCCGCCCGACAGGATCTGCCGGCC
>CAZMQP010000234.1:0-4506 GCA_964568385.1 uncultured bacterium | reverse complement strand
GATCCGGCGCGGCGCGGCCGCATCGCCGAGGCCGGGCGCCAGCGCGCGCTGGAGTTCGCCTGGCCGAGCGTCGTGGACCGCATCGAGGCCGCGTACCGGGAGGCCATGGGGCACCGCAGGGCCGTACTCTCGGGGCAGCGCGTCGCCTGATGCGCGCATGACCGGGGCCGCCGACCCGCGACCGCTCCTGCGCCAGCGGGACTTCTCCGCCCTGTGGTGGGGACAGCTCATCTCCCTCCTCGGCGACCGCCTCAACTACCTGGCGCTCGGCGGCCTGCTGCTCGAGCACACCGGCCGCTTCGCCGACCCCACGCAGAGCAGCATCCTGCTCGGCGTGCTCGGCAACGTCATGCTCGCCCCGGTCCTCCTGTTCGCCCCCTTCGCCGGCCCGTGGGTGGACCGCTGGAACCTTCGCACCACGCTGATCGTGAGCGACCTCGTGCGCACGGGGCTGGTGGTGGCGATCCCGCTCTCGTACGCCATGACCCAGCACATCGGCATCACCTTCGCGCTGGTGTTCCTGATGTTCACCTGCAACGTGTTCTTCCTGCCCGCCAAGAGCGCCATGACGCCCGAGCTGGTGCCGCCGGGGCAGCTGCTGGCCGCCAACACGCTGCTGTCCATCGCGGGCATCGTGGCGACGGCGGTCGGCGCACTGCTCGGCGGCTGGATCGTGGACCACTGGGGCTGGTCGACCGCGATGTGGATCGACGCCGGCACCTACCTCGTCTCGGTGGGCAGCCTCGCGGTGATCCGCTACCGCGCGCGGCCGCGCGAGTCCATGGCGGCGGTGACGCTGCGCGGCTACCTGAGCGAGATCGGCGAGGGGCTCCAGGTGGTGCGCCGCTCGGCGCCGGTGGGCCTCGCGCTCACGGCGCTCGCGGCCATCTGGCTGGGCGGCGGGTTCCTGCACGTGGCGGGCAACCAGCACATCCAGAACGCGGCGAGCCTGCCCGGCATGGAGCGCATCGGCATCCTGATGGCGGTGCTGGGCCTGGGGGCCGGCGCCGGCACGTGGTGGGTCAACGCGCGCGGCCGCACGCTGCCGCGGCCGCTGCTGCTCGGCGTGGGCCTGATGCTGACGGGGCTCTGGCTCACCGGGTTCGCGCTCAGCACGCTCTTCGCCGTGTTCGCCGTGGCCGGGTTCCTGATCGGGGTGTGCATCGCGCCGACGTTCGTGCTCACCGAGACGCTGCTCCAGGAGGGCACCGACCTGCGCCAGCGCGGCCGCGTGTTCGCCATGCGCGACTTCGCGATGCGGCTGGCGTTCCAGCTCGCGATCCTCGTGGCCGCGTTCCTGACGCCGCTCATCGGCACGCAGGCGACGCTCGTGGTGGCGGCCGGCGTGATCGCGGTGGCCGGTCTGCTGTCGCTGGGCTGGGGCCGTCGCTCGCCCGAGCTGATGCGCACGCCCGCCGCCTGAGCCGCGGCCGGCGATCGCTACGACAGCGCCTCGATGCTCGGGAGCACGTGCTCGCCGAGCAGGCGGCGGATCTCGACCCGGAACGGCTCCACGCCGGCCTCTCGCCCGGCGCGGCGGCGGTACTCGTCGAACGCCTCGAACAGCGCCGGGCCGTGGTCGCGGAAGAGCCGCTGCTCGCGCGCGGCGGCGAAGAGGTCCTCGCCCACGCGGGTGACCAGCGCCTCGAGCGCGGCGCGGGCGTGGGCGCTGTGCGAGGGCTCGGGCGAAGCGGAGGCCGGTGCCGCGGCGGCGGGCTCGGCGGTGGCGGCGGGCGTGGGCGCGGTGGCGGCGGGCGGTGCCGAGCTGAAGGGCGCTGCCGGGGCCGCCGCGGCCATGGGCGGCGGCGGCGAGGCGGGCGGTGGCGGCGAGGCGGCCGGCGCCGACTCGCTCACGCGCCCTTGGCCATCGACGAGGAACGCCTGCGTGCAGCGCGGGCAGCGCACGCGCGCGCCCGCGGCGCCGAGCAGATCGCCCGGCAGCAGGTAGTCCTGACCGCACGAGGGACAGCGGATCGGGAATCCGGTCATGGCGGGAATGTAGCCGGTGGCGCCGGGCCCCGCCACGGCGGGGGTCAGCGGGTGACGATCACCCGCGTGGCCCGCGACTCACCCAGCGCCACCGCGCGCACGAGGTAGATCCCCGGAGCCGCAGTGACATCGCGCTCGGGCCACTGCCAGACGTGACGTCCCTCGGCGAGCGGCCCCTCGTGCACGCGACCCACGCGCTTGCCCCCCACGTCGTACACGTCGACCGCCGCGTGCCCCGCTCTCGGCATCGAGAGGGCGAGCCGCGTGCGGCTCGCCGTGGGGTTGGGCGTCGGCGTGTCCATCGCCAGCGCGACCGAGCCCTCCGGGAGGGTGACCGACACCGGGCCCTCGTGGACCACCCGGCCATCGCGCTGCTCCAGAGCCAGGCGGTAGCGGTAGGTCCGCCCCGGCTCGGCTCGATCGTCGACCACCGCGTGTTCACCCTCGAGCGCGCCGTCCGGAGCCTGCGCGTCGATGGCGGTGAACGTCTCCGCCGTGGCCGCGGAGCGTTCGACCCGGACCCCGAGCAGGCCGCGGCCGTCGTGGATGCGCCATGTGACTCGCACCCCCGTGGCGAGTGGTTCGACGCCGAATCTTGCCACCGCCGTGGACACGAGATCCCCCACCTGCATGCGCGTGCCCCAGATGTCAGCGCCCTTGTCCGGCGGGCCCGTCGGAGGGGATCGCCGATCGGTCCAGAACGCATGCACCCACTCGCCGTTCGCCGCGAGTGCGTTGCGCTCGCCGTGGAACTGCGAGATCGTGGTCGGGGGGTTGAGCGCGCGCGTGGTGGTGGATCGGCTGCTGAGCCGGTGGCCCGGCGAGAAGCTCCGCCCGCCATCGAGTGAGAACGCCCAGTACTGGTCGGTGAGCGAACCACACACCGGCTCCGCTCGGCGGTCCAGCCAGGTGACATGCACACGGCCTGCCGCGTCCACGACCACCTCCGGGTGCGACTCGTCGTAGCGGTGCGGTGCATCGCCCACCCGCACCTTCTCGCCCCACGTCACGCCGCGATCGCCCGAGGACAGCAGCACCACGTCGCGCTGGTCCCTCGCCGCCGAGCCCGCCGCCACTTGCCACTCCCTGAGCGAGATCCGGTAGTCGAGCGTGTAGGGGCCCGCGCCGCCCACGATGATGTAGTACCTCCCCGTGCTCGGCAGCGTCAGGATCATCGGGCGCATCGCGAGTACGGGCGGACTGCCGTCGTTGGGCTGGTGCACCGTGTTGGTGCGCGCCAGTTCGTTCACCTGACCCGTTCCGTCGCGGCAGTAGACCACCTGCAGCTTCGTCTCCACGTAGGGCGGGTCGGGGATGTAGTCCACGTTCCCCGTGATCCACACGCTCTGTCCGGCCACGCCGTCGAACGCCCACACATCGGCGCTGCCTCCGAGGTCCGCGCTCGGGCTGGAGCCGTACATATCGGTCCCGACCGGGACCACGGTGGCGGTCTCGTAGGTGTCGTTGGGAGGCGACTCGCCTCGGTCGCCGGTGTGCGGCCCGGGCACTCCGGTGGCGTGATCCGTCCAGGCCATGTACACGCGGCCGCGGCTGGCCCCGCTGCTATGGTCCACGACGAGACGCGGCACATCCGGCACTGCCATATCGTCGCCGTAGACTGGGTGCGGGCGGAGGTCGGGCGGGCGCCAGCCGTACATGCCCGTGTTGCGGTTGTCGAGGAACGGCGCCACGACCCGCTCGGGACCGAATGTGAGCCCTCCGTCGTCGGAGCGGCGCATCCTCACCACCTCGGAGCTGGCGTCCACCCAACTCACGTAGACCTCGCCGTCGGGGCCGAGGGCGATGCGGGAGCGGTCGCAGCCCTCCCCCGACAGGATGACGGGCGCCGACCACGTGTCGCCGCCGTCCGGCGACCGCACGTGGTACACGCGGCACGGCGAGGCCAGCCCGCTCTCGATGTCGTCGTAGTGGGTGTAGGTGACGTGCACCACGCCGGTGCCCCGGTCACAGGCGATGTCCGGATACACGATCGCCGAGTGGCCGCCCGGCAGGAGCCGGTTGCGAGTCCAGACGAGTGCACCCGATGAGAGGTCGGCGGTCTCGATGCGGAGTTGATGAAGGCCGAACAGGACCGGAAACGAAGAGACGATGTGGAAGCGACGATTGCCGGCAGGAGCGACAGCGGGCGGTCCTTGGTTGCGTGACGGCTGAGTGCCAGTCGTGTAGGACTGCCAACTCGCCCCACCGTCCGAGGTGAATGCGACGTGTGTGTGGGAATTCGCGAACGAACCCAAGCCCCCTTCCTTCCACAGGAGTAGTCCAGAATCCTCGTCCATGCTGACAGTGGGGTCGGACTCGTGTTCAGTCGAAGTTCTAGGCGTCACACGTGGGATGTGTCGATCGGGCTCGATGACCGGGGCGGCGAGTGCCACGCACGAGCCTGCGAGCCCCATCACGGTCGTGAGGCTGCTGAGAACGAACCCCGCGCCCCTCACGGCAGCACCACCAGCTTGCGCTCGATGACGCCCGATGCGGCGCCGCGCAGGCGGTACAGGT
>CAZMQP010000233.1:0-4524 GCA_964568385.1 uncultured bacterium | reverse complement strand
GCACTCCGGCGACTACCTCGACGACCGGTTGGCTGCGATCGGCGCCAGCATCACCACGGGCATCGGCGCCGACATGGCGACCAGCGGCTTCCGCAGCCTCACCGACAACCTGGGTGAGGTGATCGGGCTGTGGGCGGGCGTGCTGCGTGAGCCGGCGTTCCCCGACGACAAGATCGAGCTGGCCAAGGTGGGGCTGCGCCGTCAGATCGCGAGCCGCAACGACGAGATGATGGGTGTGCTCACGCGCGTCGCGCCGCAGGCGGTGTACGGCAAGGACAGCCCGTGGGCCCGTCAGCCCGAGTACGCCACGGTCGAGCCCATCGCCGCCGCCGACTGCCGCGCCCTGCACGCCAAGGTGTTCGTACCCGAGCGCATGGTGCTGGCGGTCTACGGCGACTTCAAGAGCGCCGACATGAAGAAGCTGCTCGCCGCCCGCTTCGGCGACTGGAAGAAGAGCGGCACGCCGGCGCCGGTGCTGCCGCCGACGCCCTCCAAGGCCGAGCCGCGGCTCGTGTTCGCGCCCAAGGAGGACGTCACCCAGTCGGGCATCGTCGTGGCGCAGCCGAGCATCCGGGTGGACGACCCCGACTACGCGGCCATGCAGGTGCTCGAGCAGGGCCTGGGCGGCGGCTTCGCCTCGCGCATGTTCAGCCGCATCCGCACCCAGCGCGGCCTCGCCTACGGCACCGGCGCCAGTGCCGGCGCCGACTTCCAGAAGCCGGGCGTGTTCATCGCCTACTCGCTCACCAAGGGTGAGAGCACCATGGTGGCGCTCGACCTCGTGCGCGAGGAGGTGCGCCGGGTGACCGAGCAGCCGTTCACGCCCGAGGAGATGGACGTCGCCAAGTCGGCGGTGGTGAACGCGTTCGTGTTCAACTTCGAGGATCCCAGCCAGACTCTGTTCCGCGCCGCGCAGTACGAGGCGATGGGCTACCCGCAGGACTTCCTCACGACCTACCAGAAGCAGCTCGCCACGCTCACCGCCGAGGACGTGCTCGCGGCGGCGAGGCGCAAGATCAAGCCCGCCGAGCAGGTGGTGGTGCTGGTGGGCAAGGAGAAGGACTTCGACCGGCCGCTCGCCAGCGTCGGGCTGCCGGTCGAACGCGTGGACGTGAGTATCCCGCCGCCACCCTCGAAGACCGGGAACATCGCGGCCACCCCCGAGGCGAAGGCGAAGGCCCGCGCGTGGCTCGAGAAGGCCGCGACCGCCGCCGGCGGGCGCGCGGCGTGGGCGGCGCTCAAGGCCGCCGACGTGACGATGGACGCGACGGTCTCGATGCAGGGCCAGAGTCTCGCGCTCACGATCCAGGAGATCTCGCAGTTCCCCGACAAGCAGCTCACCATCCAGAAGCTGCCCTTCGGCGAGATGAAGTCGGGCTTCGACGGCACGGCGGGCTGGCAGGCCGGCATGGGGCAGTTGCGCGATGACCCCAAGGCGGCTGAGGGCATGGCCAAGGACTGGGAGCGCTCGCTGTGGCGGCTGTTCTCGGACGCCGCGGTCGAACTGGTGGCGCTGCCCGAGAAGGAGACGATCGACGGCGTCGCCTACGATGCGGCGGTCGTGGCGGGCGCGAAGACGCAGGACCTGACCCTGCTGTTCGACCCGCAGGGCCGGCTCACCGGCATGGCCAGCATGGACGACAACCCTCAGATGGGCCCCGCGCGCATGGTCCAGCTCTATCGCGATTGGAAGCCCGTCGGCGCCATCCAGTACCCGCACGGCCTCAAGGTGCTGCGGGGCGGCGAGCCGTTCATGGACGGCAAGGTGACGGCCATCCAGCTGGATCCCGTGCTGGCGGCCGACGCCTTCGTCAAGCCCGCGAAGTGACACGCGGCGCATGAGGCTCCTGATCATGGGGGGGACGCGCTTCGTCGGCCGTCACGCCGCCGAAGCCGCCCTCCGCCGGGGGCACGACGTCACGCTGTTCCACCGCGGCCGTCAGGCGCGCGGGATGTTCCCCGCCGCGAGCGAGATCCTCGGCGACCGCGACGGCGGACTCGAGGCGCTGGCCGGGCAGCGCTGGGACGCGGTGCTCGACTGCTGCGGCTACCTGCCGCGCGTGGTGCGGGCGTCGGCCGAGGCGCTGCGCGACTCGGTCGAGCGCTACCTGTTCGTCTCCAGCATCTCCGTCTACGCCGAGCCGGTCGCCGCGGGCTACGACGAGGGCGCGCCGCTCGCGGTCCTCGCGGATCCCGCGACCGAAGCGGTGACGGGGGAGACCTATGGCGGGCTCAAGGCGGCCTGCGAGCACGCCGTCACCTCGGTCCTCGGGAACCGCGCCCTGATCGTGCGCCCCGGCCTCGTCTGCGGGCCCCACGACCCGACCGACCGATTCGCCCACTGGGTGAGGCGTTTGGCGGAAGCCGATGGCGTGCTTGCACCTGGAGCCCCCGAACAGCCGGTCGGCTGGATCGACGTGCGGGACCTGGCGGACTTCCTGGTGGGCCGCCTCGAGGCCGGGGCGCCGGGCCTCTGGCACGCGGCGGGGCCGGCGGCGCCCTGCCCGATGCGGGCGTTCCTCGCGGGCATCGCCGAGGCGATCGGGACCCGGCCGCGCTTCGAGTGGGTCGGGGAGTCGTTCCTCCTCGAGCAAGGCGTCGTCCCATGGTCCGAACTGCCGCTGTGGGTGACCGCCGCCGACTCCGGCATGCACGCGCCCGACCTGCGGCGCGCGCTCGGGGCCGGGCTCTCGCTGCGTCCGCTGGCCGACACCGCCCGCGACGTGCTCTCCGACGAGCGCGCGCGGGCCCCCGGCGGCCGCGCGGCGTCCTCGGCGATGACGCGCGAGCGCGAGGCGGCCCTGCTGGCGGCCTGGCGGGCGCGGCGGTCCGGCTAGAGTCCCTTGCGGGGACTCGCCGCCATCGTGTAGTCGCGCTCCACGCGGGCCACGCGAACGGTGTAGTCCTCGTACCAGCGCTCGCGCCCGGCGCGCTGGGCCCCGAGGTGCGCGGCGACCGCCTTCCACGCGTGCACGGCCTCCTCGCTGGCCCAGTAGCTCACCGTCAGGCCGACGCCGTCAGGGGCACGCGCGCTCTCGAACCCGAGGCAGCCGGGCTGCGCGAGGGCCAGTTCGGCCATGCGGCCGGCCATGGCCTCATACGCCTCGGGCTCGGCCAGGGAGCGGCGGCTGGTGAAGATGACCGCCCAGTAGGGCGGCCTCGGTGTCGCGGCGAATCCCGGGCGGTCCATGCGCTCTCCCTTCGACGCGCACCTCAGCGCGCCTTGGCCGACAGCGTACGGTAGCGGCGCGAGGGGCGCTCGTCCGGCCGCCAGGGCGGGCCGTGCAGCGGGTCGCGCACGTCGAGGAACGCGAATCGCCGCATGCCGGCATCGGCCGACAGCAGTTCGCGCACGCCGTGCTCGCGCAGCACCGCCGCGAGCTCGAGCCCCGGCGGCAGCGTCCCGCCCGCGCCGCCGAGCGAGGCGACGATCTCGCGCACGACGTCGCGGTGGCGGTCGGTCGCGGCGACCATGCGCAGTGACGGACTCGCCGCGAGCGCTTCGACGAAGCCCCAGGCGTCCTGCAGCCGCAGCGGGCGGGCGACCGCGAGGCGATGGGTGACGAGGCCGAGGAACTCGTGCACGGCGGGCCACGGCAGGACCCACGGCGCATCGCCGGTCATGAGCGTCTCGATCACGGCGGCGGCGCGTGCATGCTCGGGCGTGCCGCGGTTGGCGGCGAAGGCCAGCACGCTGGCGTCCACGGCGCGCATCAGGGCTCCTCGCGGGGCGCGCCGCCGGCGCGGCGGGCGCGGTCGGAGACGGGGACGAGGAACGGGCCGAGGTCGAACGAGGGCAGCGGCGCGCGGCTGCGGCGGCCGGGCGCCTGCGCCGCCAGCCCCAGCCGCAGCGTGCGTTCCACCACGTCCGTGAGTGTGCGGCCTTCGCTCGCGGCGCGGCGCCGCAGTTCCGACCACAGCGCGGGATCGAGGATCAGGGTCGTTCGCTTCATATGCATACGCATAGCATATCGGCACGCGGCCGACCAGACCTTCACTGCGGACTTGCACCGGCCGATGCCGATGCGGCACTCTTCCCGGCGTTCGTTTCCCGATCCGCGACCATCCCGCACCCCGAGAGGACCCATGGCGACTCGCAAGCCCGCATCACGCCTCAAGGCCGCCGCTGCCGAAGCCACGCCCGGCCACGTCAAGGACATGAAGCTCGCCCGCGAGGGCAAGGCCCGCATCGAGTGGGCCGAAAAGCAGATGCCGGTGCTGCGCGCGATCCGCGCCCGTTTCGCCAAGCAGCGCCCGCTCAAGGGCATGCGCATCGCGGCCTGTCTGCACGTGACGACCGAGACCGCCAACCTGATGCGCACGCTCAAGGCCGGTGGCGCCGACGTGGTGCTGTGCGGCTCGAACCCCCTGAGCACGCAGGACGACGTCGCGGCGGCGCTGATCAAGCACTACGACATCGCCACGTACGCGATCAAGGGCGAGGACCACAAGACCTACTACTCGCACATCGTGTCGGCCATCGAGACGCGCCCGCACGTCACCATGGACGACGGCTGCGACCTC
>CAZMQP010000232.1:0-4535 GCA_964568385.1 uncultured bacterium | reverse complement strand
GGCCTCGGGGTGGCCCGGGGGGGGCGCGCCCGGGGGCGCGCCACGGGCAGGGACTCTACTTGCGCTTCTCGATGCTCTCGTCGATGAGGCCGTACGCCTTGGCCTCCTCCGCCGACATCCAGTGGTTGCGGTCGGTGTCCTTGAGGATCCGTTCGATGTCCTGTCCGGTGTGCTTGGCCAGGATCCCGTTGAGCGAGTCGCGCATCTTGCGCATCTCGTTCGTCGCGATCTCGACGTCGGTGTACTGCCCCGAGGCGCCGCCGAGCACCTGGTGGATCATGACCCGCGAGTTCGGAAGCGCGTAGCGCTTGCCGGTGGCGCCGGCCGCCAGCAGCACCGCTCCCATGCTCGCCGCCTGCCCGAGGCACAGCGTCGAGACCGGGCACTTCACGAACTGCATCGTGTCGTACATGGCCAGCCCGGCCGAGACCATGCCGCCCGGGCTCTGGATGTAGAGATTGATGTCGCGGTCCGGATCCTCGCCCTCGAGGAAGATCATCTGGGCGATGATGAGGTTGGCGACATAGTCGTCGATCGGAGTGCCGATGAAGATGATGCGGTCCTTGAGCAGGCGCGAGTAGATGTCGTAGGCGCGCTCGCCACGGCCGGTCTGTTCGACGACGAAGGGGACGGAGGCCATCCGGTTTCCTCTCTCAGGGCTCCGCGAGCGGCTCCATGCCGCTCCCGGTGTTCGACTCGCGAATCCTATACGACGGCCGCCTCAGGCGCCGACCGGCTCCGGCATCGCCTCGTCCTTCAGCGCCGCCTTCTCGATCACCCGGTCCATCGCCTTGCGCTCCAGCACACTCTCGCCCAGCGCCCGCCGCCGCTCCGCGCTCTGGTACCGCGCTCGGATGCGCGCGGCCTGCTTCGGATCCGCGGCGACCATGCGGTCGATGTCGGCCGAGATCTCCTCCGGGCTCACCGTCAGCGCTTCCTGTCGCGCCACGGCCCCCAGCAGGATCTCGCGCCGGATCGAACGCTCCACCCCGGGACGATAGTGCTCCTCCATCTGCTTGCGCAGGTCCTCGGCGACCTCGCGCCCCCCCGTCTGCTCGCGCAGCACCTGGTCCAGCAGGTAGGCGACCAGCCGCTCCGAGAGGTCGAACGGGTTGCGGCGCACGAGTTCCTCCAGGATCTGCCCCTCGACCTCGCGCCTCACCCGGGCGGCATCCTCGGCCTCGAGGTTCTGCCGCACCCGGTCGCGGAGCGCGGCCAGGGACTCCAGCTTGAACAGTTCCCTCGCGAAGTTATCGTCCAGTTCGCGCAGTTTCTTCTGCTGGATCTTGCGCACCTTCACCACGTAACGGATGGTGCGGCCCGCCACGTCGGGCTGCCGGTGGTCCTCCGGGTAAGTGACGGTGAGGGTGCGTTCCTGGCCCTCGGCGGCCCCCAGGAGCCCCTGCTCGAGTTCGGGCAGCAGGTCCGGGGCGCCCAGCAGCACGCGCGTGTTCTTGGCCCGGGTGTTGGCGAGCCGGCGGCCGTTGGCGTCGAGCCGCTGGGAGTCGAGCAGGACGATGTCCCCGCGCTCGGCCGGCCGGTCCACGTCCACGAAGATGGCGGCGTCGTCGCGCAGTTCCGAGACCACGCGGTCCACGTCGGCGTCGCTGAACGTGCGCACGCGGCGCACGGCCGGCAGCCCCTGCCAGTCGCGGACCTCGACCTCGGGAGCGAGGTCCACCACGGCCTCGAACTTGAGCGGCTGGCCCGGCTGGAAGCTCACCTGGTGCACGTAGGGCGGGATGACCGGCGACAGGCCGGCCTGCTCCAGCGCCTCGGCGGTCACGCGCGGGATGGCGCGCTCGAGGAACTCCTGCTCGATCTGCGCGGCGAAGTCCTGGCGGACGCGGTCCAGCGGCACCTTGCCCTTGCGGAAGCCGGGCATCACGGCGCGGCGCTGCAGTTCGCGCGCGGCGCGGTCGAGATGGAGTTCCACCTCCTCGAGCGGCACTTCGATGTCGAGCGTGCGCTGCGCGGGGCCGGTCTCTCGGACGGACTGGTTCATCGGGGCGATCACCCTTCGTTCAGGTCAGTGGTGTGGGTTCGGGTCCTGCGGGCCCATCGGGCCGGGCGGGGGCGGTGTGCGAGAGGGGGGACTCGAACCCCCACGAGTCTCCTCACCGGAACCTAGATCCGGCGCGTCTGCCAGTTCCGCCACTCTCGCAGGCCGCCCCGGTCCCCCGGCGGGACGGCCGTGGCCGTGGCGGCCTCGGCGGCCGAGTGGGCGGACACCGGCACGAAGAAGCGGCGCGGAGTCTAGCATAGGCGCCCGATGGGCCCGGCGGCACTGCTCATCCCACTCAAGCGATGCTCGAATGCAGGCCCGCAAGTCCTTGCCAATAAGTGGCGAATGACTCAGAAGCCCACCGAGATGCTGGCCACGAGGCGGGTGTCGGCCTGCGTCGGCGACTCCCCGCGGCGGATGCTGCGATGGGTGATGCCGACATCCACGCCGAGATCCTCCTGCCGCCAGCCGAGGCCGAGCCCGAGCACGTCGGCGCGCGGCTCCGGCGTGCCGGGCTGCACGTCCTGCCCGATGCCCGCGCGCACGGCCCAAGGGGTCTCGCGGTCGCGGTAGGCGTAGCCGAACCGCCACGAGGCGGCCGGCTCGGTCTCGAGCCCGAGCCCCGGCCAGCGCTCGGCGCCGCGCCCCTCGAGCGAGGCCCACGCGTGCCCGCCGCGCTCGTCCACCGTGACGCGCACGCTGACGCCTCCCTCCCACGTCGCATCCCGCCCGGCATCGCCGGTGATACGCGAGGTGCCGGTGAGCAGGTCGGACTGGCTGGTGTAGTCGCCCGAGAGCGCGCCGATCCACCGCCACGCCGCGCCGGTCTCCCATCCCCAGCGGCGGTCGGCCGCGCGCGCCCACGTGAACCCGAGCGAGCCGCCGGCGCCCGTGGCCTCGAAGGCGAGTTCGCGGTCGCCCGACTCGGGCGAGCCCGAGACCTCGCGCGTGGCGTAGCGGTCGGAGCGGCGCGTGAACTCGGCGGCCGCGCCCCAGCGCCACGCACCCTGACCGCGCGAGACCGCGAGCGCCGCGCGCTGCTCGCGCGTGTCGGCGTCCACGCGCACGCGCGCGGGCTGCGTGACCCCGCCGCCGATGGCGACGCTGAACGTGCTCGTCTCGCGGCGCAGCACCGGCTGCGCCCCCTCGAGACGCAGCGCCCACGCCCCGCGCCGAAGGGCCAGCTGCCCGCTCGATGCATCCGGGAAGAAGGTGGTCTGCGAGAACTCCCGGTTGGCGGCGCTCAGGTCCTGGCGGCTGATGCGCTGGAGGATGGGCGACACGGTCACCGCGCTCGCGGCGGCGGCGGCGGCGGGATTGCCCCCCGGCATGGCCGAGAGCCAGCGGTCGGCGCCGGCGAGGCCGGCCGAAGCGCCCTCGGCGGGCGAGTGCACCGAGCCGGGGAAGGCGAAGCGCACGGGATCGTAGGGCGGCGGCGCGGCGGCGGCGGCCGAGGCGGCGGCCAGCCAGGCGAGTGCGGGCAGCAGGATGCGAGCGGACATTCAGGCTCCGTACTTGTCGAGCCGCCCGGCATTCGCGAGCAGGACGGCGATGAGGTCGAGGCTGGCGAACGTGCCGAGGCTGCCGCCGCGGCAGTGCTTCTCGTGGAACCGGGCGAAGCCGTCGGCGAAGGCGTGGCGCGCGTGCAGGAGCAGCGGCACCGGATGCCACGAGTGCCCCTTCATCGCCACCGGCGTGGAGTGGTCCCCGGTCACCGCGAGCACGTCGGGCTGGAGCGCGAGGAGCGCGGGCAGCGCGGCATCCACCTGTTCGATGACCGCCACCTTGCGCGCGAAGTCCCCGTCCTCCCCCGCCATGTCGGTGCCCTTGATGTGCACGAACACGTAGTCGTGGTCCTCCCAGACGCGGGCGACCTCGGCGAACGCGGCAGCCGCGTCCTCGCCGCCGGGGACGAAGCGGTCCATGCCGGCCAGTTCCGCGACGCCGCGGTACATGGGGTAGGCGGCGACCGCGGCCGCGCGCAGTCCGAAGCGTTCGCGATAGCCCGGGAAGTGCGGGCGGGCCGACAGCCCGCGCAGCATCGCGGCGTTGGCGGGCGACTCGTCCGCGAGCACCTCGCGCGCCCGCGCCACGAACGCGTCCACGATCCGCGCGGTCTTGGCGCTCGCCGCGCCCTCGGCCAGCGGCCGAGCGGCCGGGATGGGCTTGCCCTCCTTGTGCGGGTCGGCGTCGGAGACCTCGCCGCCGAGCCCGGGCCCGCGCAGCACCGCGACGAACCGGTGCCCCTTGCCCGCCTGCAGCATCAGCTCCACGTCCTCGAAGCGCGCCGCCTCGCGCTGCAGCCGCTGCACGAGCCGGGCGCACGTCTCGCTCGGGATGCGGCCGGCGCGGCGGTCGGTCACGACGCCCGCGGCGTCCAGCGTGCAGAAGTTGGCGCGCGCGGCGACGTCGCCGGGCTGCAGCGGCACGCCGGCGCCGAGCGCCTCGAGCACGCCGCGGCCGACCTCATGGGTGAGCGGGTCGTAGCCGAACAGCCCGAGGTGGCCGGGGCCGCTGCCGGGCGTGATGC
>CAZMQP010000231.1:0-4537 GCA_964568385.1 uncultured bacterium | reverse complement strand
CCGCCGTCGTCGAGCGCGCGCCTCGCGGCGGCGCTGCGCTCGCAGCCGGCCCCGAGGATGGTGTAGTCGGCGCCGAAGAAGTCCTCGACCGCCGTGCCCTCGCGCAGGAACTCGGGGTTGTAGGCCACCCCGAAGTCGGCGCCGGCGCGGCCACCGCAGGCCTCCTCGATCACCGGCACCAGTTCCCCGAGCACCGAGCCCGGCAGCATGGTGCTGCGCATCACGACGGTGGTGAAGCGGCCCGTGCCCTTGAGGGCGCGGCCGACCTCGGCGCAGGCGCGCTTGACGTGCGTCAGGTCGAGCGAGCCGTCCTCGGCGCTCGGCGTGCCCACGCACACGAGCACGATGTCGGCCGACGGCACCGCCGCCGCGATCGCCGTGGTGGCCGACAGCCGGCCGTCGCGACGGGCGGCCGCGATGAGCTCGGCCAGCCCCTTCTCGACGATGGGGCTCTCGCCGCGCTCGATGCAGGCGACCTTGAACTCGCTGGTGTCCACTCCCACGACGCGGTGCCCGCGGCTGGCGAAGCATGCGCTGCACACCGACCCGACATAGCCCATGCCCACGACGACGACGTTCATCTGCTCTCCTCGGGCCCGCGGGGGCGGCGAACGGCCGCTGGGGGACCCGCGTCCCGGACGACTGCGATCAGCGTGCGGAGGTCGGCGCGCGGGGCGCGCCTCCCCGGTCGGTGAGGTGCCAGAGGGTGACGCCGGCGAACCGCCGTGGCGGCGCATCCGGATGCTGCTCCGCGAGCCAGGCGGCGAAGCGTCCGCCCGGATCGAGGTCCTCGCTGCGACTGAGTACGACCCAGCTGCCGCGCGCGCGAGCGAGGGTCTCGCGCCACGTCTCCTGCATGCGCTCGGGCCGCCCGGCGTGACCGAGCCACCAGCGCGTGACCGGCAGACCCCGGCCATAGTAGACCACCGGCTCCTCGGAGCCGACCGCCACCACCTGTTCGCCCGGCGCCAGCCCCGCGCGCACGACGGCCATCGCCCCGCGGTAGTCCTCCCGGCGGTAGCCGGGGTCGCCGTGCAGATGCCACAGCGACAGCCCCCACAGCGCGGCGAGCGAGACCGCCAGCGCCACGCGCGGGCGCCCGCGCAGCTCGGCCAGCCCCGCCGCGAGCACGAACAGCACCCACGGCATCGAGACCGCCAGGTAGCGCGGGTGGAACACCTTGAAGTTCTGGATGGCGAAGTAGCTGACGACCAGTGCGGGCACCAGCAGTCCGAGCAGGGTATCGGCCAGCCGGCGCCGCCGCGCGAGGGCCGCCAGCCCCGCCCCCGACAGCACGCCGAACGTGAGCGCCGCCAGCGCGATCGCCGGCAGGTGCGGCTGGATGGTGCGCCACGAGGGGTCAGCCCGCAGCGCGCGCGGCGACGGCCCGAGCGTGGGCCCCGCCCACAGCGTCAGGGCGGCGTAGGGGATGGCGGCGGCATGGAACGTGGTGGCGCCCCGCAGCGGCTCGGCGTGGTGCTCGGCCTCGAGCGCCGGGCGCAGCCGCGCCCAGTCCCAGGTGCGCGCGGCCTGCGGCAGCCACGGCAGCGCCAGCAGCGCCAGGACGGCGGCGGCGATCAGGATGCCGCGCCGGCGCGCCGCGCGCGTCTCCTCGGGCCCGGTCCAGCCGGCGTGCAGCATCAGCGGCGCCAGCAATGCGAACGACAGGTTGCTGAGCAGTCCCATCGCGCCGGCGGCGAGCAGCCGGAGGACACGGCCGGGGCTCACCGAGCGCTGCAGCGAGACCAGGGCGCCGGCCATGAGCGTCGCCGCCAGCATCACCCACGTGTAATTGCGGGCCTCCTGCGCGTACCACACCAGGAAGGGCGAACCCGCGGCCAGCCACGCGGCCGGCATCACCGTGCGTTCGCCCGCCCAGCGCCCCGCCGCCCAGGCGGTGACGGGCACCAGCGCGATGCCCGCCAGCGCGCTCGGCAGGCGCAGCGCCCACTCCGCGTCGCCGAACAGCCGCATCGCGACATGCACGGCGGCGCTGAACAGCGGCCCGTGCACGTTCTCGAGCAGTTCGGGCCAGCCGAACGGCCCGGTGCCGCCCGCACTCATCCAGGTGAACACCTCGTCCACCCACAGGCTCTGCGAGCCGAGTCCCCACAGGCGCAGCACCGCCGCCACGGCGGTGGCGGCGAGGATCATGCGGGTCTGGGCCGAGGCAAGGGGCGCGGGGGCGGGGGCGGCGGCCGGCCGCAGTGGCGCGTGGCGGCGAACGCCCGTCAGTAGGCGCCCTCCCGCGACAGCACGGCGGGGATGGTGCGGATGAGGATGCGCAGATCGAGCAGGAACGACTGCCGCTTGATGTACTGCAGGTCGAGCCGCATCCACTCCTCGAACCCGAGCCGGCTGCGGCCGCTGATCTGCCACAGGCAGGTGATGCCGGGCCGCACGTCGAGCCGCCGCAGCTGCCACGGCTCGTACTGGGCCACCTCCTCGGGGATGGGCGGCCGCGGGCCGACCAGGCTCATGTCGCCCTTGAGCACGTTCCAGAACTGCGGGATCTCATCGAGGCTGGTGGTGCGGATGAACCGGCCGATGCGGGTGACGCGCGGGTCGCGCGCGATCTTGAACACGGGCCCGTCCGCCTCGTTGAGATGCGACAGCTGCTCGCGCCGGCGGTCGGCGTCCTTGACCATCGAGCGGAGCTTGTAGAAGACGAACGGCCGGCCGCCGCGACCGATGCGCACCGAGCGGTAGAACACCGGGCCGCGCGACTCGATCACGATCATCGCCGCGAGCACGAGCAGCAGCGGCAGCCCCAGCACGAGCGCCACCGCCGAGCCGAGGATGTCCACGAGGCGCTTGCCGTGGCGCAGGTAGAAGCCCGAGGGCTGCGGCGTCTCGAACGGCGCCGCCTGCGGCAGGGTGAGCACGAGCGAGGGCGTGTGCGACGGCCTCGCGCCGTGCGCGGTCACACGCGGGCGGGCATGTCCGTTGGCATAGCCATGGTGCGCGGCGGTGGTGCGGCTCCAGCCCGTGGCGTGTCCGTTCGCATGGAAGACCCGGCCATTGCGGGGCTCGGCCGCCTCACCGGATTCGGTCGCGGAGGGGTCCGACTTCGATGCCGGCGCGGGGGCGATCCAGTTCGCGGATCGCGCGGGGGCGTCGCCGGTCGTTGCGAGGATCTCGGGCTCCATCTTGCGTCGCACTCTCAGTTGTCGTCGCCCGCACGTGGAACGCGATTCCGGGCAGGGACCTGCCCGCGCCTTCCACTCTCGGATCCGGACGCTGGATACGCGTTTTCCTGATCGAGTTCGAGCGACTGGGGGAGAACCAAGGTGTCTTTACCTGGAGTAGCGCTGCCCGGCTCTCGCCGGGCTTCGGGGACCCCGCGAAGGGCCCCTTCTGGTGATCTCGCTCTGCGTCACCGATCAGTTCGCAAGATGCGTGTGGAGCCCCTCCTCGGAATGGTTTTCGCCCGATGCGGGCTGGGACGAGAAAGACGCTAGCAAAGTCCTGACAGCGGAATCAACGGAAAAACCCGTGCCACGTCAATTCCGGACGCCGTAGAGCGCCATCGAGATGGCATAGACGCGGTACGGCAGGCGCCCGCCGGGAAGCCGCGTCATCAGGCGCACCAGGCGGTGCCTGGCGCCGCTGCCGGACTCGCGGGCGAGCATGTCCAGCCGGTCATGCGGGGTGAGACCCGCCTCTCGGAACGCCCGGGACATGCCGCCGAACGTGAACCAGTTGACCGCCGGGAAGTCGGTGAAGTTCACGAGGTCGCGCCGGTGCCGCATGATCCAGGCGAGCACGCGCCGCTGCACCGGGTCGGGCAGCCAGGGGTAGAACGGGAAGTGGTTCACCTCCTGCTGCAGCGGGCAGGTGCGATTCGTCGTGTACATCACGAACACGCCGCCCCGCCGCATCACGCGCACCACCTCGTGCAGCACCTCCCGCCATTGCGGCACGTGCTCGAGCAGCGAGTTGCTGAACACGAGGTCGAAGCTGGCGTCGCGGTACGGCAGCACCCGCGCATCCCCGCACGTCCAGCCCGGGTCGCGCGAGTCGGGCGCGCTCTCGCGCACCAGCGCGCGCCCCGCCTGCAGCAGCCGCTGGTCGAAGTCGAGCGCGGTGACCTCGAAGCCGCGATCGGCGAAGCCGACCGAGTGCGTGCCGGTGCCGCACGCCAGGTCGAGCACGCGCAGCGGCCGGTCGCGCACCGGCAGCAGCGGGCCGATGTAGCGCCACTCCGCATCGAGCAGCGCGCGCGCCATCGCGACGCCGCGGTTCCGCAGCGTCAGTTCGAGGAAGCGCGCGTGATGCTCGGATTGCGCGGTCACGTCGCTCGGGCGCGTCGTCCCCTCGGGCGGCGCCTGCGTCACCGGGCCGCCTGCCCGCGCTGCCACTCGACCGTCTGGCGCAGCCCGTGCTCGAGCGTCACCTCCGGCACCCAGCGCAGCGCGCGCCGGGTCTTCTCGATGTTGACCACGCGGCGCCGGATGTTGTCCACGTCGCGGCGGTCGGAGTGCTGCGGCACGACGTCGGCGCCGATGATGCGGATCAGGGTGGCGGCGAGTTCGTT
>CAZMQP010000230.1:0-4544 GCA_964568385.1 uncultured bacterium | reverse complement strand
CGATCGGTGTGTGGCCGCGCCGACGCGGTGCCGCCGACTCGGGCGCCCTCCCGGCGCACGCCGAGGCCGCGTGAGCGCGCCGGCCCTCGAGGCCGTGTCCGACGGTGACGGCTGGCGCCGCCGGCTCGCGGGCCGCGTCGCCTGGAACCTGGTCGCCGACGGCTTCGCCCGCGGAGGTTCGCTGGCGCTCGCGCTCGTGGCCGCACGCTGGCTCGGCGTCGAGGAGTACGGCCGCTTCGCCCTGGCGCTGGCGGCGGCGCAGTACGCCTGGCTGCTGGCGGACGCCTCCGCCAACGCCGGCTACGCGACGCGCGAGATCCTCACCGCGCGCCGCGAGCGCCCGCAGGAGGCCGCCGGCCTCACGGGCTCGATGCTGCTCGCGCGCATGCGCGCGGCCGGGCTGCTGACGCTGGTCGCCCTGCCGGCGCTGCTGTTCGCACCCGCGCCGCTGCGGGCGCCGTTCGCCGCCGCCGCAATCAGCTTCGCCACGATCGGCCTGCTGCCCGACTGGGCGCTGCGCGGCTACGAGGACTTCCGCACGCTGGCGCTGGCGCAGGCCGGAGCGGGACTGGTGCTGCTCGTGGCGCTCGTCGTGGTGCTGCCGCAGGCGCCCACGGCCGCGGTGGCGGCGGGCGCCTGGGCGCTGTCGTTCGGCGCGGCGGCGCTGATCGCGTGGATCGCCCTGTCGCGCGACGGCCGGCTGTCGCTGGCGCGCTCGCGACCCCGGCTCGCGCGCGGCCGCTCGCTGGTGTTCGCGCTCGGCTCGATCGGCGGCATCGCCTGCGCGCAGACGCCGATGCTGATCGCCGGTTCGGCGCTGCCGGCGCACGAGGCGGGATTGTTCGGCGCGGTCTCGCGCCTGCTGGTGGCGTGGATCGGGCTGATGGGCGTGCTGTGGTGGCCGCTGTTCGGCCTGCTGGCGCGCGAGCGGCCGGGCAGCGAGGCGCACGGCCGTGTCGTCGCGGGCTCGGCGCAGATCGCCTTCGCCGCCTCGCTGCCCGCCGGTCTCGTGTGCGTGCAGTGGCCGCGCGAACTGCTGACGCTGTGCTTCGGCGCCGAGTACGCGGCCGCGGCGCCCCTGCTGGCCGTCACCGGGCTGCTGCTGCCGCTCTACGCGGTGCTGGGGCTGATCGAGAAGGCGGCGCTCGCGCACGGGGGCGAGGGCCTGCGCGTGCGCGCCTACGCCGCCGCCTACGCGCTGGTGCTGGCGATCGGCATCGCGGGGCTGCCGCGCTTCGGCGCGGTGGCGCCGCTGGCCGGGCTGCTCGCCGGCTACGCCGCCGCCACCGCGCTCTACGCGTGGGAGCAGCGCCGCGTGCTGCCCGGCCGCCTGCTGCTCGTGAAGGGGTTCCTGCCCATGCTGGCGGGTCTCGTGCTCGCCACGCTGTGGCTGGGCGCCCGGGCGCTCGGTGCGCCCGCGGTTCCCGCGATCGCGGGGGGCCTCGCCCTCTATGCGCTCATGCTGGTGCCCATCCTGCACCGGCCGGCGGCCGAGGCGGCGGCGTGAAGCCGCTCACGCTGCAGGCGCGCGTGGCGGCCCTGCCGCCGCTGCCCGAGACGCCGCTCGTCACGGTGGTGATGGCGGTGCGCGACGAGGCCCGCCACATCACCGCGACGCTCGACGCCGTCCGGCTGCAGGACTGGCCGGCCGAGGCGCTCGAGATCGTGGTCGCCGACGGCGGCTCGTCCGACGCCACCGCGGCGCTCGTCGCGCGCATCGCCGCGCGCGATCCGCGCGTGCGCCTGATCGCCAATCCCGACGGATTCGTGGCGCACGGCCTCAATCGCGCCATCGCGGCCGCGCGCGGCGCGGTGGTCGTGCGCGTGGACGGCCACTGCCGCGTGCCTCCCTCCTACGTGCGCGCCACCGTCGCCGCGCTGCGTGCCGGCGAGGCCGAATGCAGCGGCGGCCCGGTGCGCACGCTCGCGCGCGGGCGGCTCGGGCGCAGCATCGCCGTGGCGATGAGCACGCGCTGGGGCGTCGGGGGCGCCACCTTCCGCGTGGCGCGCGAGCGCCGGCTCGTGGACCACCTGCCCTTCGGCGCCTGGCGCCGCGAGACGCTGGCGTGGCTCGGGGGCTTCGACGAGCGCTTCGTGCGCAACCAGGACGACGAACTGTCGGACCGGCTGCGGCGCGCCGGCGGCCGCATCCTGATGCTGCCCGAGCAGGCGGTGGAGTACTGGTGCCGCGACACGCTGCCCGGCCTGTGGCGGCAGTACTTCGGCTACGGCTTCTGGAAGATCGCCGGCATCCGCGCCCGTGGCGGCGCGCCGGCGAGCCTGCGGCACGTGGTGCCGGCCGCGCTGCTGGTGGCGCTCGCCGCCGGGGTCGTGCTGGCGGCGGCGCTCGGCCGCCCCTGGCTCGCGCTCGTCGTGCCCGCCGCCTACGCCGCGTTCCTCGCGGTCGCGACGCTCGAGTCCTGCGTCACGCACGGGGCCGCGGCGCTCGGGCTGCCCGCCGTGCTGCCGGTGCTGCACGCCGCCTACGGCGCCGGGTTCCTGACGGCGCTGCTGCGCGGCACGCCGGCCACCGCCCCGGCCGCATCGCCGCCGTCCGAGCGCCCCGCCGCGATGCGGGAGGCCGCATGAACGGCGCGCTCCGCATCCTCTACGTGGGCACGCTCAACGAGGGCGGCACCTGCCTGCAGCGCATGCGCATGCTCATCCGGATGGGGCACGAGGTGACGGCGGTGGACACCGTGCCCGGCCCGCTCGCGGCGAAGCGGCTGACGCTGGCCTGGCGCGTCCGGCACCGGCTGCTCGGACCGCGCGACGAGTCGCGCGCCAACGAGCGGCTGCTGCGGCTGTCGCCGCTGCTCGCGCCCGACCTGATCTGGATCGACAAGGGCCTCACCATCGAGCCGGCCACGCTGACGGCGCTGCGCGCGCGCTGGCCGGAGGCCTACCTGCTCGCCTACTCGGGCGACGACATGTTCAACCCGCGCAACCAGTCGGCCGCCTGGCGCGGCGGCCTGGCGCTCTACGACACGCACGTCACCACCAAGAGCTTCAACGTCGCCGAACTGCTGGACGCGGGCGCGCGTGACGTGTTGTTCGTGGACAAGGGCTACAGCCCCGAGGTGCACCGGCCCCTCGCCGTCTCGCCCGCCGACCGCGCGCGACTCGGGGGCGAGGTGGGCTTCATCGGCTGGCCCGAAGGCGCGCGCGCGCGGTCCATGCGGCACCTCGCCCGGCACGGCATCCGAGTTCGCGTCTGGGGCCCGTGGCCCGTGTGGGAGCGCCGGCCGAACCTGACCATCGAGGGGCGGCCGCTGTGGTCGGACGACTACGCGCGCGCCATCTCGGCGTTCGACATCAACCTCTGCTTCCTGCGCAAGGTGAACCGCGACCGCCAGACCACGCGCTCGGTCGAGATCCCCGCCTGCGGCGGCTTCATGCTCGGCGAGCGCACCGAGGAGCACGAGCGGCTGTTCCGGGAGGGCATCGAGGCCGACTACTTCTCGGACGACGACGAGCTGCTCGCCAAGGTGCGCCACCACCTCGCCCACCCCGAGGCGCGCCGGCGCATCGCCGCCGCGGGGCTCGAACGCTGCCGGACGCACGGCTACAGCTATGCGGAGCGTCTCGCGACCATCCTCGACCACTGCCGCGCCCGCGCCGCCTGGCGCGCGGCCGCCTGAGGGCATCATGGCCCGCATCGCCTACTTCTATCGCGAGATGTCGGAGTACATCGAGATCGACCTGCGGCGGCTCTCGGAGCGCCACACGCTCACGGTGACCGGCGCCCCGAACCGCTGGCCGCGGCCGTTCGCCACTTGGCGCCAGGTCCAGGCCGCCGACGTCGTGATGAGCTGGTTCGCAAGCTGGCACGCGCTCGCGCCGGGGCTGTGCGCGCGCCTCCAGGGCAAGCCGTTCGTGCTCACGGTGGGCGGTTACGACACGGCGAATCTGCCCGGCATCGGCTATGGGCACCAGCGCGGCGGCGTGCGCGGCTGGATCGCGCGGCTCGTGATCCGGCTGGCCACGCGCGTGATCACCGTGTCGGAATCCACCTGCGAAGAACTGCGCGCCATCGGGGCGCCGCTCGAGCGCGTGAGCGTGATCCCGCTCGGGCTCTCGCCGGAGCGCTATCGCTCCGAGCCGTGCCGCGAGGCCGGGCTCGTGGTGACCACGGGCGGGGTGAATCACGCCAATCTGCAGCGCAAGGGGCTCGAGGGCTTCGTGCGCGCGGCCGCGCATGCGCCGGAGTGCCGGTTCGTGGTGATCGGGGCGTGGATGGACGACGCCGTCGAGGTGCTGCGCGCCATCGCCACGCCGAACGTGCACTTCACCGGACGGCTCACGCACGAGGACAAGGTGGCCTGGCTCGCCCGCGCCGAGGTGGTGGTGCAGGCCTCGCAGCACGAGGCGTTCGGGCTGTCGCTCGCCGAGGGCATGCTGTGCGGTGCCACGCCCGTCGTCACCCGCGCCGGCGCCCTGCCGTGGGTGGCGGGCGGCACCGGCGTGGTGGTCGAGAGCCAACGGCCGGCCCCGCTCGCCGCCGGCGTGCGCGCCGCGCGCGCGCTCGGCGCCGAGGCCGGCCA
>CAZMQP010000229.1:293-4569 GCA_964568385.1 uncultured bacterium | reverse complement strand
ACCTGTACCGCCTGCGCGGCGCCGCATCGGGCGTCATCGAGCGCAAGCTGGTGGTCCTGCCGTGAGGACGAGGCACCGGGCAATCGCATGGCTGCTCTTCTCCATCGGCCCGGGGGCCTTGCTCCCCCGGGCCGTGGAGGCGCAGGTCGTCCGGCCGGAGGTGCACTTCGAGTTCGAGAACTCGGCATTCAGGAACCAGACCGAGCCGGAGATCCTGCTCGATGACCAGCGCACCTTGGTAGCATTCATGGGAGGAACCGCTGGCGCCAGTGCCTGGTCGCAGTCGTTGGATGGCGGAAGCAGTTGGTCGCTCAGCCAAGGGTTCCCCGAGGGGCCGGGAGCAGTTCGTGCCTATGGGCTACCGACGCTGACCAGGGTCGCGCAGGATCGCTACCTGGTGGCTCACTTGATCGACGGACAGGACGTGATCCTGATCGACCGCGGCGTGATCGCGGGAGGCCTCCCAGCTTGGGAGCGGCGATCGATGACACCGGTGGTCGAGACCTCCAATTGTGCCGCCTACGACTCGCCCCGTCTCGCGCACGATGCCTCCGAGGGTGTGACTTACCTCACCTATACGCGCAACTTCCAGGTCGCACGCGACGCCTGTAACTCGCGCATCGAGCTGCTGCGCTCGATGGACGAGGGGCTCACGTGGAGCGCGCCTCAGGTGCTCAATGACCCTTCTCGCTCGGCGAGCCACGGGGCGCAACCGGTGGTGGGCCCCGACGGCGAGCTGTACGTGGTGTGGCGCGACTACGGCGGCGGCGATGTGCGCGTACGCCGTTCCGACGACCATGGGGTGACATTCGGACCCGAGACCGTCGTGGCGCCGGTGGTCGAGAACCTGTCTCCGGTGCCGAGCTGGGCCGGCCGCAACCGTTCCCACCCGGTACGGCTTGGAGACCTCGAGTGGATGTCCGACTTCCCGGCGGTGGCGGTGGACACGAGCAGCGGTCCGCGCCGGGGCACGTTGTACGTGGCGTGGGCCGAGGGGCCGCAGTACACGCTGCTGCCCTCAACGGGCACCGCCTCCGATATCGAGCCCAACGAGTCCCCGGAGACCGGCAGTCCGTTCCGACTGGGCGACGACATCATCGGCTTCGCCAGCACGGGAGGGGGCGGTGACTGCGACTACTTCCGCTTCGAGGGGGTCGCCGGGCAGATGGTGCACATCACCGGGCAGATCACGGCGGTGTTCCCCTCGCCCAACCCGGGTTCGGGCGGCGGCGGGCCGATCCTCTTCTACCGGGACCCGGTGACGAGTTCCTACTTCTCGGTCGCGTCGAGTCGAGCGTTCTTCAACAGCGGCTATGGCCCGGGCACGCCGATCTTGTTGACGCTGCCGCGCACGGGGAGCTACGCGGTGTGCTCCGAGTGCGGGATCTTCTACAGCGTGGGCTACCGGATCCGTACGCGAGAGGCGCGAGTGGATGCCGGCTCGCTGGCGCGGGACCATCGCGACCTGGTGATGGTGAGTTCGAGCGACCGCGGGGCGAGCTGGACGCCCAAGCGCCTCATGGCGGACGCGCCGGTGGGCTACGACGAGTGCCTGCCGGCGCTGGCGGTGGACGAAGCGGGCCGACTCCACGCGGCGTGGTACGACCGGCGAGAGGGAGGGCCGCTGCGCCTCGGGACCGATGCGCGGTGGGCGCTGTCGCTGGATGGAGGGCTGTCGTGGCTGCCGAGCCTGAGGCTGAGCGGGGCGAGCGGTACTTGGCTCTCCTATGGAGGCCCACGCAGCAACATCGGCGACCGCATCGCGCTGGCGGCGGGCGGCGGCCGGGCGCACGTGGTGTGGGTGGACGGCCGCGAAGTGGACGGCCCGTTCGACTACTACGACCTCTACACGGCGCGAGTGGACCTGGGTGCTGTGGGGATCGCGGTGCCGCGGTTCACCGCCCGGGGCGAGACTGACGGGGTGCGGCTGCGCTGGACGCTGGCCGATGCGACGGGCGTGACGGGATTCCGCGTGCACCGCGAGGGCGAGGGGGCGGCCGTGGTGTCGATGCAGGCGCCGCGGGGCGAGGGGGAGTACGAGGCGCTGGATGAGTCGGTGGCCGAGGGTGCGAGTGCGCGCTACCGGCTGGAGGTGCAGCGCGGAGCGAGGAGCGAGTGGCTGGGGCCCGTCGAAGCGGGCCGGTTGGCACCGTTGCGGACACTGGCGTGGACGAGGGTGGGACCGAGCCCGTTCGCGCGCGAGGTATCGATGACGCTGGCGCTGCCGGCCGAAGGCGAGGTGTCGGTGAGGGTGTACGACCTCGCCGGCCACGAAGTGGCGCGGTTGCACGAGGGGCGGCTGGCCTCGGGGCCGCACACGCTGGTGTGGCGCGGCGGTGGCGCGAACGGGGCGAACGTGCCTCCAGGCATGTACCTCGTGCGGGCGAGGAGCGGGCGCGAGGAGGCCGTTCAGCGGGTGGTGCGCATCGAGTAGCGGCTTGCCATTCCGCCTCTCACCCCTTCACCGGCCGCGACGGCCGCATCTCGACCCGGCTGTGCAGCGCGCGCGGGTTCGTGTGCAGCAGGTCCACCACCATCTCGCCCACGTCCTCGGGGAGCAGCGCCCAGCCGGCCTTGGCGGCCGAGCCGCGGCCGAAGTCGGTGGCGACGCTGCCGGGCATCAGGTAGGTGACGCGGATGCCGTCGTTGCGCACCTCCTGGAACAGCACCTCGCTGAAGCCGTTCACCGCGTGCTTGCTCGCGCAGTAGGCGCTTCCGCCCACGAACGCGTTGCGTCCCGCGAGCGACGACACGTTGAAGATGTAGCCGCCGCCCTTCGCCTTCATCTGCGGGATGGCCTCGCGCGTGCAGTAGAACACGCCGTTCACGTTGGTCTCGATCACGGCGTGCCAGTCGTCCACGCTCATCTCGGCGGCCTTGGCGAACAGGCCCACACCGGCGTTGTTGACCAGCACGTCGGCGCCGCCCAGGTCCCTGGCGACCGAGGCGAACAGCGCCTGCACCTGTGCGTACTGCCGCACATCGCACGCATAGCCGCGCGCGCCGCGGCCGATCTCGGAGGCCGCCTGGTCGGCGTCGGCCTGCTTGCGGGCCGTGAGCGCGACCGTGTAGCCGTCGGCGGCGAGCGCGTCGGCGATGCCGCGGCCGATGCCGCGGTTGCCGCCGGTGATCACGGCGACCTTGGGGCTGGGGGGCATGCGGGACTCCTCTCGTTGCGGGTTCAATCGGATGGCGGGAAGCGGCGCACGATCCGGCCGTGCCGCGCGCCCGCCTCGAGTGCGATCTCCACGGCCTGCCCGGGCGCGAAGCCGTGGTCCTCACCGGTCAGCCGGCGCGTGAGCGCCGAGACGAGCGGCATGTGGCTCACGGCCAGGACGCGGCCCTCGCCGAGGCCATGGGCGCGCAGGGCGGCCAGCGCCTCATCCGCTTCGGCGTCGGGGATCAGTTCCGGGACCACGAGCGGTGGGATGCCGGAACCGAGCCCGAGGAGCAACTCCTCCAGCGTCCGCCTCGCGCGCAGGTAGGGGCTGCAGCAGGCGAGCCCCGGCGTGAACGCCTCCGCCCGCAGGCGTCCGGCCAGGTGGCGGATGGCGGCCTCGCCCTCGGGCGTGAGCCCGGCGTCGGGATGCATGCCCTCGGCGCGGCCATGGCGGGCGAGCAGCAGCGTGGCGGTCATGCGGGACAGGGTGTCGCCTCCCGGGTGCCGCGGCAAGCCGTGGCGGCGGTCGTTCGGTTGCCCCCGCTCCCGAGCCGCCTCTACCATCATCGCCCCGACCCCCGGTCCCTCCCAGGAGACTCCCCCGTCCATGAGCCGGTTCCTCGAGACGATCCGCGAACGCGTGCTGTTCTTCGACGGCGGCATGGGCACGCAGATCCAGGCGCGCGACCTCGGGCCGGACGATTACGGCGGCAAGCGATGGGAGGGCTGCCTCGACTACCTGTCGGTCACCCGCCCCGACGTGCTGCAGTCCATCCACGCCACCTACTTCGAGCACGGCGCCGACTGCGTCGAGACCAACTCGTTCCAGGCCTCGCGCCTGCGGCTCGAGGAGTGGGACCTCGGCGACCGCACGCTCGAGATCAACCGCGAGGCGGCCCGCAACGCGCGCGTCGTCGCCGACCGCTTCGCCGCCGCCGACGGCCGGCCCCGGTTCGTGGCCGGCTCGATGGGGCCCTCCGGGTTCCTGCCCTCGTCCGAGGATGCCGATCTCGGCCAGAAGACGCTCACCGACCTCGTGGCCTCGTTCGAGGATCAGGCCGTGGGGCTGATCGAGGGCGGCGCCGATGTGCTGATCCTCGAGACCTGCCAGGACAT
>CAZMQP010000229.1:0-283 GCA_964568385.1 uncultured bacterium | reverse complement strand
TCGAGATGAAGGCGCAGATCCTCGCCAGCCGCGCGGCGATGGCGCGCACCGGGCGCACGCTGCCGATCCAGGCGTCCATCACGCTCGACCCCACGGGTCGCATGCTGCTCGGCACCGACTTCCGCGGCGCCCTCGCCACGCTCGAGGCGATGCAGGTGGACGTGGTCGGGCTCAATTGCTCGACCGGTCCCGACCTGATGCGCGACGCGATCCGCTACCTGTGCGAGAACGCCTCGATGCCGGTGCACTGCATCCCCAACGCCGGGCTGCCCATCAACGATGG
>CAZMQP010000228.1:0-4572 GCA_964568385.1 uncultured bacterium | reverse complement strand
GCGCTCGCCGCCTCGCGGCCGGCCGCCGCCGCGGCGCAGGCGCGCGCGGCGGCGCGCGAGGCGCTGCGCGCGGCCGCGACCGGGGACCGCGATGGACGGGTGCGCGAGGAGGCCGTGCAGGCGCTGGAGCGGGCGGGCTGAGCGCCGCGCACGGTCAGGTGCGCGGCAGCGGATGCCCCTCCACCCACTCGCCGGAGCCGTCCGCGTAGCGCTCGCGCTTCCAGATGGGCACCGAGCGCTTGAGCTCGTCCATCACCCACTGCGCCGCCTCGAACGCCGCCCGGCGGTGCTCGGAGTGCACCACCACCGC
The DNA here is from genome assembly GCA_964568385.1 of uncultured bacterium. GTDB lineage: Bacteria > Eisenbacteria > RBG-16-71-46 > RBG-16-71-46 > RBG-16-71-46 > CADEFY01. The sequence continues at coordinate 4,262 of CAZMQP010000228.1, read as the reverse complement.
GACGCTGGCCTCGCGCACCGGCACCACCCCCAGCCGGTGGACCACCGAGCACGCCGCGATGGCGAAGCGCCGGCACGCCTCGCGCTCGAGCCGCGCCAGCGCCGGCTCGGCCATGCGCGCGTAGCCCTCGTAGGCCAGCTCGACCACCGGGCGGCCGTCGTGATGGTCGCGCGTGGTGCCGAGGAACACCACCACCGCGCCGCAGTCGTCGCGCGCACCCTCGGCGGTGAGCCCGACCACGTCGATCGCGCGCTCGGTGAGCAGCGCCACGCTCAGCCCCCGCTCACGGGGGGCAGCAGCGCGACCTCCGCGCCCGCGCCGAGCGCCGCGTCCCCGCGCACGAGTTCGCCGTCCACGGCGATGGCGAGGTGCGGGCGCAGTGCCGCGAGCCCCGGGGCGTCGGCCACCAGCCGCTCGAGCAGGTCGGAGACGCGCGCCCCCGCGGGGCACTCGAGCTCGCGCTCGGGAGTGCCGGCATGTTCACGTGCCTGTGCGAAGAACAGCACTCGGACCTGCATGGGACGTTCGCCTCCGGGTCGCCTATGCTCAGTCTGCCATGGAGCACGATCCCGCCGCCATGCCTCCCCCGCCGGGCGAGGCGCCGAATCCGCCGGACGCCTCCCCCGTCACGCACGATGTGCGGCGGGGACTCGGCGTGTGGCTGCTCGTGCTGCTCGCGGGCGGCCTCGCCACCACCGCCGCCGGGCTGGCCGAGGGCGCCGCGCTGTTCGCCATGGCCGGCCTGTTCGTGATGGCGCAGGCGACCGATGCGCTCGCCCCGCGCGAGGCCTACCGCGTCTGGATCGCCGAGACGCTGCCGCGCGACAGCGCCGCGGGCCGGCTGATCCGCTGGCTGCTGCGCGCGCTGCTGCCCGGGTTCTCGGCGCTCTACCTGCTGGCGCTGCGGCTGCCGGGACTGGGGGCCGAGGACGCGCCGGCCGATCCGTTCGTGGACGCCTGGTGCGTGTTCGGCGCCGGGCTGGCGCTGGCGCTCATCTCGCGGCGCGTCTCGGACGCCATCGCGCGGCGGCTGTTCCGCACCGAGACGCCCACGCGCACGCTGCGGCTGACCGCCCGCATCGCGGTGCTGCTGGTGCTGCTGTGCGTGCCGCTGCAGCTCCGCTTCGATGTGCTGATGGCGGCGCTGCAGGAGCAGCAGCGCAGCCTCGTCACGGTGCCCGGCCTGATCGCCCAGCTGGCGGGCCTCGTCGCCATCGCGCTCGCCGGCGTCGGCGCCGGCGTGCGGCGCGACCTGCGCGCGACGCTCCAGCGCCTCGGCATCGCGCCGCTCCGCGCCGCCGACCTGCTGGTGGTCGTGCTGGGCGTGGCCGCCTGTCTGCTCGTGAACGCGGGGCTCGAGGGGGTCGAGCGGCGATACTTCCCCGACTGGTACGCCTCCGACCAGGCGGTCGTGCAGCAGATGGCGGGCGGCCTGTCGCTGGCCGCCATCGTGCTGCTCGGGCTCTCGGCCGGCGTCGGCGAGGAGGTGTTCGTGCGCGGCGCCCTGCAGCCGCGTCTCGGGCTCGTGCTGTCGAACCTGCTGTTCGCGATCGCCCACGTCCAGTACAGCTGGTTCGGGATCGGCACGGTGGCGGTGATCGGCCTCGTACTGGGGCTGGTGCGCCACTGGCGCAGCACGTCGGCGGCGATCCTCGTGCACATGCTCTACAACATCGTCGCGGCGCTCGGCACGCAGGCCGGCTGATCAGGTCACGCGTTCGCCCGGCTCCGGCGCCACCACCTCCGCCAGGACGCCGCGCGCGGCCATGGCCTCGCGCAGGCCCGACACCGTGCCCGTGAGCACGTCGAACGTGCCGTAGTGCATGGGCACGACGAATCGCACCCCGAGCTGCTGCGCGGCCCATGCCGCCTCGAAGGGCCCCATGGTGTAGCGGTCGCCGATCGGCAGCAGCGCCACGTCGGGCGCGTAGAGGTCGCGGATCACGGCCATGTCCGCCATCGGGCCGGTGTCGCCGGCGAAGTAGAGCCGCCGGCCGTTCTCGAACGTGATCACGAACCCGAGCGGCTCGCCGGTGGTCTTGTAGTCGGGCTCGTTGGCGTCGGCGCTGCTCGAGTGGACCGCGTGCGTGGCCGTCACGCGCAGTCCCGCGTGCACGAGACTGCCGCCCTTGCCCATGCCCTCCGCGCGCTCCACGCCGAGCGACATCAGGTGCAGGCTCAGCTCGTGCACGCAGAACACCGGGCAGCCGTGCTGACGGGCGAGCGCGACGGTGTCGCCGAAGTGATCGCCATGGCCGTGACTGAGCAGGATCAGGTCCAAGCGCTCGGGCCGCCCGCTCTTCGGGGCGCGCGGGTTGCCCGTGAGCCAGGGGTCGAGCAGCACCGACACGCCTCCCGGCGAGACCAGGTGGAAGGCGCTGTGTCCGAGCCAGGTGAGCGAGAAACCGAGGCCGATGGCGTCCATGCGCGGAGCATAGGCGCGCCGGCGGCGCCAAAGGAAGCGGGTGGGGCGGCGCCCAGCCACCGGGCGCGGCAAGGGGAACCGTGCGATGGATACCGCCCGTGATTCCGCTGTGAGGATTTATCTTGCCTTTACCTATTCCGTGCGGAATAGTGCGCGCGTGGCAGCCCCCGTGGCCCATCGCCCGGGGTGCGCTGTGGACCGGCCGGGCGGTTGCGGGATCGGGGGACTCCGAACGTCCGGTGCGGGAAGCAGCGCACCCCGGCGGGGCGCGGGAGGCGCGCTCAGGCCTCGGGCGCCGCGCCCGACAGGCGCTGCATGTGCTGCAGCACGCCGCGCGCCCGGTCGGTGAGGCGGTCCATCGCCAGCCACTCGAGCCGCTGCTCGAGCGGCGAGCGCAGGGATTGGGCGAGTGTGCCCACCAGCCGCTCGAACGGGGCGTCGTCGGCCACCTCGGGTGGCAGGATCCACGCCTCCGGACCCAGCGGCAGCAGCCGCTGCCGTGCCGCGAGCAGGCTCGTGCGCGACAGCACGGTCATCGGGTCCGTCTCGTCGCACGGCGCGTCGGGCTGCGGATCGATCTCGCTGGTGCGATACGGGAAGTCGCGGTCGGTGCGCGTGAACCGCACGCGGATCACGCCCCGCAGCACGAGTTCGTAGCGGTCGTCGGGAAGCCACTCGAGCACGTCGATGGTGCCGAGGCAGCCGAGCGGCAGGTAGGCGGGCGTGCCCAGCGTCTCGTGCTCCCAGCCCGGCGACGTCGTGGCCATCGCCACCCAGCGATCCCCCAGCGCGGCGTCTCGCACCAGCGCGCGGTAGCGCGGCTCGAAGATGTGGAGCGGCACGCGGGCGCCCGGGAACAGCACGAACCCGGGCAGGGGGAACACGGGCACCGGGGTTGTGGGCGCGATGAACACGCGGCCTCCCGAAGGGGCCGCACCGGGGCGGGCGAGCGCCCCGGCGCGGCGTGCGATCAGCCCAGGAACTCCAGCACGTCCTGCACGTGACCCTCGACCTTCACCTTGGGATAGATCTGCGCGGTGCGGCCGGTGCGGTCGATGATGAACGTCGTGCGCTCGATGCCCAGGTACTTCTTGCCGTAGAGGTTCTTCTGCTTGTACACGCCGTAGGCGCGCGAGACGGCGGCGTCCTCGTCGGACAGCAGGATGAACGGCAGCTGGTGCTTGTCGCGGAACTTGAGGTGCGTCTCGATCGGATCGGTCGAGATGCCCACGATGACCGTGTCGCGCTGCTCGAACTCGGCCGCGAGGTCGCGGAACCCGCACGCCTCCTTGGTGCAGCCCGGCGAGTCGTCCTTCGGGTAGAAGTAGAGCACGACGGACTTGCGGCCCTTGAACTGCTTGAGCGAGACGGGCTCGCCCGTGGTCGAGGGCAGCGTGAAGTCGGGCGCGGGCTTGCCGATGGTCGGCAGCAGCGTCGCGGTGGTCATGCGGGACCTCCGAAAAGGGCCCGGGCTCCTGTGACCGAGGAGCCCGGGGCGGATGCCGGGAGCGACCGTCGCGCCCGTGCGTGCGGGAGTCAGCGGTTGGCGGCCTGCATGGACAGCGCGCGGTCGAGGTTGGCCGCGACGACATCCCAGTCGAGGTTGTTGAAGAACGCCTCGATGTACTTGGCGCGCGCCCGGCCGTAGTCGAACCAGTAGGCGTGCTCGTACACGTCGAGCGCGATGACCGGCGTGGCGTTCCAGAGCGGGAACGTGTTCTGCGCGTCGCCGACCACGGTCGTCAGCAGGCCGAGGTCGTGGTCGTAGGCGAGCCACACCCAGCCGCGCGCCGCCAGGCCGCTGGCCTTGAAGTCCTGCAGCCACGCGTCGTACGAG
>CAZMQP010000227.1:0-4588 GCA_964568385.1 uncultured bacterium | reverse complement strand
CGGCTGTCCAATCCACGCCCGGACGCCCTCAGGCCCGGGGAGGCATCCCCGAGAACTCCTGCCTCAGCGTCTCGGCGTCCCACGCGGGGTCGCCCTCGCCGGCCGGCCGCTGCGCGTCGGCCTGCAGCGCGTTCTCGAGGTCGAGGATGCGGCGCCGAGCCTCGGACATGTAGGCCTCGCGGTCGCGGAAGAGCGCGGCGAGGTCGGTGACGGACTGCTCGTCGCGGCGGCGATAGGCCTGCGCCGAGCGCAGTGCCTGATGCGCCCGCCAGCCGAGATGCCGCAGCGCGTCCACCCCCAGCCGCAGCGAGGTGTCGAGCGTGTCGCGGTACACGTGCTCGACGCCGGCCTCGAGCAGCGCGTAGGCCTGCCAGCGGCCGCGGGCACGCGCCAGCACCGTGGCGTTCGGGAAGTGCTTCTGCACCGTGCGGGCGATCTCGAGCGTCTTGTCGGTGTCGCCGGTGGCGAGCACGATCACGCGCGCCTCGGCCGCGCCGGCGGCGTGCAGCAGGTCGAGCCGCGAGGCATCACCGTAGAACACCCGCATGCCGAGCCGGCGCAGGAACTCCACGTGATCGCCGTCGTACTCGAGTACGGTGGGGGCGATGCCATTGGCCTGCAGCAGCCGGCCGACTGTGCTGCCGAAGTTGCCGTAGCCCGCGATCAGCACCGGACTGCGGTGGTCCACGGCGTCCGCCTCGCGCTCGGACGCCCGCGCGGGGGCGAAGCGCGGCCGCAGCACGCGCTCCTCGAAAAGCATGACCAGCGGTGTGGCCGCCATGCTGAGCGCCACCGAGGCGGTGAGGAGCCCCGCGAGCGGCGCCTCGAAGACCCCGTTCTGCAGTCCGAACGACAGCAGCACGAAGCAGAACTCGCCGCCCTGTGCGAGCGAGAACGTCACCAGCAGCGACGGTGTCGGGCCGAGCCGGGCGCTGCGCGCCACGGCGAACAGCACGGCCGCCTTGACCGCGATGAGCCCCAGCACCATCGCCGCCACCACCGCCGGCTGCGCGCCGATCAGCCGGAAGTCGATGCTGGCGCCGACCGCGATGAAGAACACGCCCAGCAGCAGCCCCTTGAAGGGCTCGAGGTCGCCTTCCAGCTCGTGCCGGTACTCGCTGTTCGCCAGCACCACGCCCGCGAGGAACGTGCCGAGCGCCGGGCTCAGGCCCACCAGGGTCATGAGCAGCGCGATGCCGATCACCAGCAGCAGCGAGGCCGCGGTGAACAGCTCGCGCAGCCGCGCGCGCGCCACGAACCGCAGGAACGGCCGCACGAGGAGCTGCCCCGCGAGCACGACCGCCGCCACCGCACCGAGCGTGGCGAGCGCGCGGCCCCAGCCGGGCAGGGTGTCGAGCCACGAGCCACCATGGCCGGCCCCGGCGTGCGCGCCCGGGTGCAGCGCCAGCAGCGGCAGCAGCGCCAGCATGGGGATGACGGCAAGGTCCTGGAACAGCAGCACCGCAAACGCGCTCTGACCGCCCTCGCTGCGCATGAGCCCCTTCTCGCCCAGCGACTGCAGCACGATGGCGGTGGAGGACATGGCGAGCACCAGCCCCGTCGCGAGCGCGGTGGGCCACGGCAGGCCGAACAGCATGCCGATGGAGCCCACGGCGAGCGCGGTGCCGGCGACCTGCGCGCCGCCCATGCCGAACAGGGGACCGCGCAGGCGCCAGAGCAGCGCGGGCTGGAGCTCGAGGCCCACCAGGAACAGCATCATGACCACGCCGAACTCGGCGAAGTGCATCACGTCCTGCCCCTCGGCGCCGATCAGTCCGAGCGCGAACGGGCCGATCGCCACCCCCGCCAGCAGATAGCCCAGCACCGAGCCGAGCCCGAGGCGCTTGGCCACCGGCACCGCGATCACGGCGGCGGCCAGGTACACGAACGCCTGGAAGAAGAACCCCTCGCCGTGCACGCTCAGCCTCCCGCCCGCGCCGGCAGGGCGTGGTTGAGGAATTCGTGGCTCTCGAGCGCGTCGGGCACGAGCGCGCCGTCACGCAGCCCCTCGAGCAGGCGGGCGTAGTCCTCGGCGTAGGCGGTGAACTCACGGTCGTCGCGCGCGTGGGTGCCCGCCACCACGAACGGCGGCAGGTAGCGCACGCCGCACAGCCGCCACGTCTGCTCGATCGGCGCCAGCAGCTGCCGGATCGTGTAGCGGTTGCGCCCGCCCTCCTGATACGCGGCCTCGCCGCCGCCGGTGGTGAGCGCCGACAGCGCCGACTTGCCGCGCAGCGCATCGCCGCCCCGGCCGTAGGCCCAGCCGTGCTCGAGCACCAGGTCCTCCCACTGTTTGAACATGGGCGGGGTCGAATACCAGTAGAAGGGGTGCTGCATCACGATCAGGTCGTGCGCGGCGAGCAGCTCCTGCTCGCGTGCGATGTCGATGTCGAGGTCGGGATAGCGCTCGTAGAGGTCATGGAACGTGACCCCGCGCACGGCGCGCGCGGCCTCGGCGAGATGCCGGTGGGCGCGCGACTGCTGGAACGCCGGGTGCGCGAACAGGATGAGGATGCGGGACTCGCTCATGGGCGCGTGACGTTGCGACAGCGTCGCCGGTGCGTCAAAGGAGCGGGGCGTGCGCTATCGCCGGAAATCCTCCCACTCCCCGTCCCGGATCCTCGCCAGCAGCGGGGTCAGGATGCGCTCACTGGCGCCCCACAGCCGGTGCGCACCGATGGCGTAGTAGGGCAGCGGGACGCCCGCCCACGGCGGCGGCGCGAGGTCACGGGCGAAGCGGCGCGCCGCCGGGTCGAGCCAGGGGGCCAGTGCGGGCTCGAGCACCTCGGCGACCTCGTCCAGCGCGAGCCGCCAGAGGGCGGGACGCTCGATGCGGGCGAGGACGGGCGTGATCATGAAGCCCGTGGTGTGCGTGGACACGGCCGGCAGTTCGGCCAGCGGGCGCACGGCGCCTCGCGCGAGTCCGATCTCCTCCTCGGCCTCGCGAAGCGCCGTCGCGGTCGCCGAGTCGTCGTGCGGCTCACGCACGCCGCCCGGGAACGCGAGTTGGCCGCCATGCGCGCCGCCCTCGGTGCGGCGCACGATCACCAGCCGCCATGCGCCGGCGTCGTCCCGCCACAGCGGCACCAGCACCGCCGACTCGCGCGGCGGCGAGGCGGCGCTCACGCGAGTGAGTGCTCCACCCACACGTTGGGCTCCACGTAGACGGCGTGGTCGTGCGCGAGCGACACGTGCACGGGTGAGAGCGCGCCGGGCACCACCTGGGGCCCGTCGGCCTCGAAGGGCAGGCCGGTCCAGGCGCGCCACTGCGCGAGCGTGCCGGCCACCGTCATGCTGGTCGGCGCCACCTTCACGATGCGGCCGCCCGCGCGCACGTGCACGCGCAGCCAGGCATCGGCGGGCAGGCCGTCCTCCCTCGTCCGCGCCATGTACTCGGTCATCGGCGTGTGCGGCTCGAGATGCTTGCCGTTGGGGCGCACCGGCGCCACGAACCGGGTCGCGCCGCGCCGCCGGGCGTTGGCGCGCATCGCCTCGAGCATGCGATACGACAGGCCGGTGCCCTGATGGTCGGGGCGCACCAGGATCTCGAGGGCGCTGACGGCGTGGGTGGCACGGCCCGAGAGCAGGTCGGCGTGCGACCACCGGGCGATCGCATCCCACCCGGCGTCGGGCAGCGTCTGGCGCGTGGGCGTGTCGATCGCGAAGGGAACGCTGAACGCGCGCGCCACGAGCCGCCCGGGCTCGGCCTCGTCGAAGGCGGCGAGCACGTGGCCGTGGTGCCGCTCGAACACGCCTTCGGCGAAGAAGTAGTCCGCCGCGGCGTCATGCAGCAGGAACCGGGGCCACACGGCTCGCAGCTCCTCGGCCCAGAACGCGGCCTCGAGGTGCGGAGCCTCGTCGAGTGTCACGATCCGGACCGCCAAGCGGGCCCCCGGGGGCTAGTGGTTCATGTTCTCGAGGAACTTGCGGTTGGTCTTGGTCTCGCCCATGCGGCTGGTGAGGAACTCCATCGCCTCGAACGGGTTCAGCTCGTTGAGGAACTTGCGCAGGATCCAGACGCGCGCCAGCAGGTCGGGCGAGAGCAGCAGCTCCTCCTTGCGCGTGCCCGAGCGGTTGATGTCGATGGCCGGGAAGATGCGCTTGTCGGCGAGCTTGCGGTCGAGCACGACCTCGCTGTTGCCGGTGCCCTTGAACTCCTCGAAGATCACCTCGTCCATGCGCGAGCCGGTCTCGATCAGCGCGGTGGCGATGATGGTGAGCGAGCCGCCGTCCTCGATGTTGCGGGCCGAGCCGAAGAACCGCTTGGGGCGCTGCAGGGCGTTGGCGTCCACGCCGCCCGAGAGGATCTTGCCCGAGTGCGGCACCACGGCGTTGTGGGCGCGCGCCAGGCGCGTGATCGAGTCGAGCAGGATCACCACGTCGCGCTTGTGCTCCACCAGCCGCTTCGCCTTCTCGATCACCATCTCGGCCACCTGCACGTGGCGCTCGGCCGGCTCGTCGAACGTGCTCGAGATGACCTCGCCCTTGACCGAGCTCAGCATGTCGGTCACCTCCTCGGGGCGCTCGTCGATCAGCAGCACGATGAGCACGACCTCGGGGTGGTTCTCGGTGATGGAGTTGGCGAGCT
>CAZMQP010000226.1:0-4595 GCA_964568385.1 uncultured bacterium | reverse complement strand
GCCCGCCAGCGCCGCACCGGCACCCGCCAGCGCCGCCCCGGCATCCGCCACGGCGGTGGCCGACGAGGCGCCCGAACTCGACGAGGCCATCACCGAGCTCTGGACGCGCATGATCGCGACCGTCAACCCGGGCAAGCGCATGCTCGGCGCCTTCCTCGAGGAGTGCCAGTTCCAGGGCGTCTCGGGCAGCGCCGCACACCTGGCCATGGACAGCCTGCACCAGGCCGTCATCGACGCGCCCGAGCACCGCACGCTGATCCAGGCCGCGCTCACGGAGGTGTTCGGCCGCACCATGACGCTCAAGTGCGTGCCGCTCGCGCCCGGCCAGGCGCCCAAGCCGCGCACCGAAGCCGATGTCCGACCCATGATCGACAAGGCCCGCGAGTTCTTCGATGGGGAGCCCATCGAGCGCCGCGGCCCCAAGGGAGACCGCTGACCATGATGAAGAGCTTCGGCGACCTCATGAAGCAGGCGCAGAAGGTGCAGAAGCAGATGGCCGAGCTGCAGGACCAGCTGGCCGAGGAGCGCTACGAGGCGTCCTCGGGCGGCGGCATGGTCAAGGTGGTGGTGGACGGCAAGCAGATCCTCAAGACCCTCACCATCGACAAGGCCGCGCTCGCCGAGAGCGACCCCACCGTGCTCGAGGACCTGATCCTCACCGCCGTCGGCGAAGCGCAGCGCGTCTCGGCCGAGAAGATGGCGGACGAGTACGGCAAGCTGACCGGCGGCTTCAAGATGCCCTTCTGAGCGGCTCGGCGCCCCCGCCTTGTACAGCTCACGCATCCTCGAGCTCCTCGTGGAGGAGCTGACCAAACTGCCGAGCATCGGGCAGAAGAGCGCCCAGCGCCTGGCGCTCCACCTGCTGCGCGTGCCCCGTGAGGACGCCCTGCGCCTGGCCGACGCCATCCGCGACGTGCGCGAGAAGGTCGGCTTCTGCGGCACGTGCGGCAACTTCAGCGAGTCCGACCCGTGCCCCATCTGCACCGACTCGCGGCGCGAGGGCGGGCTCGTGTGCGTGGTCGAGCAGCCCGGCGATGTGCTGGCGCTCGAGCGCACCGGCGCGTTCCGCGGCCGCTACCACGTGCTGGGCGGCGCGCTGTCGCCGCTCGAGGGCACCAGCCCCGAACAGCTGCGCATCCGCGAACTGCTCGAGCGCCTGCGCTCGGGCGAGGTGCGCGAGGTGATCCTCGCCACCAACCCCAACGTCAACGGCGAGGCCACCGCGCTCTACCTGTCGCGGCTGCTCGGGCCGCTCGGCGTCAAGGTGACGCGCATCGCCCGCGGCGTGCCGATGGGTTCCGACCTCGAGTACTCCGACCTCGTCACGCTCTCGCGCGCGCTCGAAGGGCGCCGCGAGGTCGAGTAGCCGGCCCCGGCATGTGGGACTCCCTGGGGATCGTCGCCGTTCCCATCCTGGTCGCGCTCAACGGGCTCTTCGTGGCCGTCGAGTTCTCGCTCGTCACCGTGCGGTGGACGCGCGTCGAACAGCTCGTCGAGGACAACGTGCTCGGCGCCAAGAGCGTGCAGCGCGCCGTCGAGAGCCTGGGCGACTCGCTCGCCTCGATCCAGCTCGGCATCACGTTCACCAGCCTCGCGCTCGGCTGGGTGGGCGAGCCCGCCCTGGAGCACGTGCTGAGGCCGTTCTTCGAGGGGCTCCCGCTGCCGTGGGAGGCGGCGGTCACCACCGCGGTCGCCACGGCGATCACGTTCCTCGCCATCAGCTACCTCACCATCGTGCTCGGCGAACTGGTGCCGCGCGCGGTGGCGCTGCAGCACGCCGAGATGGTCGTGCTGCTGTTCGCGACCCCGCTCCTCATCTGGCGCACCCTGACGCGGCCGCTCGTCGTCATCATGCGCGGCTCGGCCTCGGCCGTCGTGCGCCTGCTGCGTCTGCCCGAGCCGAGGCCGGAGTCGCAGGTGCACTCCGCCGAGGAGATCGAGCTGCTGGTCGAGGAGGGCGAGGAGGCCGGCGTCATCGAGGCCGACGAGGCCAAGTACGTGCGCGCCGTCTTCGAGCTCACCGACAAGAAGGTGAGCGACATCATGGTGCCGCGCGACAAGGTGATCACGCTGTCGCTGCGCGCCACCGAGGCCGAGATCCTCGACACCGCGCGCGAGACCGCCCACACCCGAATGCCCGTGTGGGAGAACGACCACGACGACATCGTCGGCGTCGTCAACACCAAGGACCTGTTCCACGTCTTCAGCATGAAGGGCCTGGTCATCCTGATGGACGCGCTCTACCCGGCCATCTTCGTGAGCCCCGACCTCGCCGTGAGCAAGTGCATGAACCTGTTCCGCCGCGAGAAGCGCCAGATGGCCGTGGTCCGCGGCGCCGAGGGCGAGTTCCTGGGCATCGTGACGCTCGAGGACATCCTCGAGGAGATCGTCGGCGAGATCGAGGACGAGCATGACTGACGCGGAGCCGGGTCTGTTCACGCGCGCCGGCCTGCTCATGCTGCACGAGCGCACGCACGAACAGCTGGCCCTGGTCTTCCGGCATGCCGGCACCCTCGCTCCCGATGCGTTCGTGAAGGAGCTGCCCGGGTTCGGAAAGGGCTGCGTGCGCGACCAGCTCGTGCACATCGTGAACTGCGAGCAGGGCTGGATGCATCGCCTGCAGGACAAGCCATGGACTGCGCGCCCGCGCGGGGAGTACGCCTCGGCCGACATCGTCGAGAGGGCGCGGGCCTTGGTCGCGGCCGAGACTCGCGAACTCTTCCAGCGATGGAGCGAGGAGCGGATCAACACGCGCCTCGCCCAGCCTCCGCGCGACTGGGGCGGCACACTGCGCAGTCCCGCGTTCGCTCTGCTGCACGTGATCACGCACGCCTTCCATCACAAGGGCCAGATCGTGGCGATGTGCCGTCTGCTCGGAGCCCCTGCGCCCGAGAGCGACCTCCAGGACTGAGCGCGCCACGGGCTTCCGGGGGCGCGCCTGCCGCGACCGGCGCTTCATGGGACTTCCTGGGGCGCGCGCGTGCTCCGCAGATAGCGCGCCCGGCCGAGTGCCCTGATCGCGGACGTCACTCGCTCCTCGAGCGTGGCCTCTGCTGCCCCCGCACTCATGGCGACTCCCTGTCGCACTTCATCGGATCGATAGCCGAGTGCGCGCAGGCACGCACTCACCTCGTTCTCCTGTGAACTCGCTCTCACCTGCCCCGGGGCAGGTGAGGGGCGCGATTCCCGCGGGGCGGCTGCGCCTTCGCTCCCGGGCGAGTGCGCCTGATCCGCCATGAGCGCGCCCGCGTCCTTCACCCTGCGCACTCGAGATCTCCGGTTCGTGGACTCCTCACGCTTGTCCGCCATGAATCCCGCGCCGAACTGGCGTTCGGCCTCGAACTGATTGTGCGCGCGGCAGCGGAGTCGCAGGTTGGCCGCCGTCGACTCGCCACCTTTCGCCACCGGCACCACGTGGTCGAACTCGAGTCGTGCGCGTGCCGGACACCGTGTTCCCGAATCGCTCCTGAACGTGCAACGGCGACCGTCCCGGATCACAACCTCTCGGCGCACCTCGGCCGGCACATAGCGGCCGTTCGGCCTGCCACGACGGGGGCGCGTGCGCGCCGTGAGGGCGAACACCCGCTTCTCCTCGGCCTCCACGAGCTTCGAGAGCGCCCGCTTGAGCACCTGTCCGATGTCGCCGGAGGGGATCGCGTGACCGAGCAGTTCCTGCGCCGCTCGCAGCATGGAGTGGGCCTCCTGGTCGAGGGTCACACGAAGCTCGAATCGCCCGGGTGCCAGCGGGGCCACCCGCGGACGCGGGGCCGCAGGCGTCGTCGTCACCTGCCCCGGGGCAGGTGAAAGTGCGTTCTCGGCCACGAGCATGGTCTGGCTGGACCCGGTTGCCACGGGCGGTGTCACGGCTCGGATGCTGGCCTCGACGTCGGTTCGCGGGAAGCGCTCCGCCAGCAGCACAGAGATCTCGGCCTTGGTCTTGTGGCCGGCGGCCTCGATCAGGTCTGCGGCAGTCTTCTTCTCGAGATGCGGAGCCAGCATCACCACGGCGCTCAGGTGCAGACGACCGTCTGAGATCGCGTCGAGGATGGCGGGGAACTCGCGGGCGGCGCGGGCGGCCTGCCACCTCTTGAAAGCCGAGTCCTCCGACATGTGAAGCTCGTGCACGCAGTACGTGTGCATCGACGGGTAACCGGCAGGCAGGTAGAGACGGCGGGAGTCGAACTCGGCCAGGTGGGCCAGCAGGTCCGCGGTTGCGGCCCGATCGCGTGCGCATGCAGCGAGGAGTGCCCCGCGAAGTTCATGATCGGCAAGATGCGAGAGCGAGCGCATGGAGTTCATCCGCGGGAGCGAGTCGCGGGGGCGCAGATCCTTGATAGCATGAGCCCCCCCGGAGCTCGTGCGTGGGCGCTCGCCGCCGATCACGCGCCGCCGCCGGAACTCGGGGCATGTCACACGAGTTCGCGCGGCACCGGCGCGCGCCGGCCGCCTGACGGCATCGCAGGAGACGGGTCGGGACCCGCGTGGGGCCAGCCTCGCGAACCCGTCAAGCAAAGCTTTCGTTCGGCGCAGGCGAGGCGCAGACGAGGTGCAGGCGCCGTGCGGGCACGGTGGCGGCGCGGCGCGGCGCAGGCGCG
>CAZMQP010000225.1:0-4610 GCA_964568385.1 uncultured bacterium | reverse complement strand
GCGCGCGCGGGCCCTGGCGCGGCTCACCGCCGCGGCGCCGGCGGCGCCGCCCGCGCGCGCGCTCGACGACGCGCAGCGGCTGCTCGAGCGCGTGCGCGAGATGGTGCAGGACGCCGCGCGCAAGGGGGAGAGGCTGTCGGCCGCCGGCGAGCGCAGTTCGCGCGCGGTGGAGCGGCTGGCGCGCCGGCTCGAGGCCGAACGCGCCGAGGCCGAGGCGCTGCATGTGCGTCTCTCGCCGGTGGGCGAGGAGCCGGGCGCGCCGCACCCGGCGTCCGCCGGCCTGCGGCTGCACGCGGCCTTCGAGCGCGCACGCGAGCACGAACCCGGGATCGAGCGAGAGCCCATGCCCGACGACGACCGCGCCGAGCCCGGGGAGCGGTCGTGAACCGCGCGCAGGCGCATTCCCAGCAGGCGCTGGTCGCCGGGCTGCTGCGCGCGCTGCGCCCGGCGCTCGAGCCGGGCGCCGACGCCGAGGCGCCGCGCGCCGCGCGCGACGTGGCGCAGGTGCTGCTGCTTCCCGGGCTCGATGCCGCCCTCGGCGAGAGCCTGCGTCATGAAGGGCCCGAGCCGCCGCGCGAGGCCGCTCACGTGATCGCCCGCATCGCGCGGCTCGCCGATGCCGCCGAACAGGCGGGGTCGCTGGCGCCGTTCACCGAGGCCGACGGCCAGCTCGGGGCGCTCGCCGAGACGCTGGCCGGCATGGAGTGGAGCCAGCCCGACCCGGCCGTGCGCGCGGCGGCGGTGGTGCCGGCCGCCGAGGTGCTGCGCGACTGGCTGCCCGGCTCGGGGCACGCGCTCGAGCGCGCGCGGCTGTCGCCGGTCGCGGCCGGTGCGCTGCGGGCGGCGCTCGACTGGCTGCTCGAGCCCGGCGCGCGCGCCGAACTCGAGCTGCACGACACCGCGCTGGCGCTGGTGCTGCCCGAGGTGCGCCCGGAGGGGCTCGCGCTGGCCGGGGCGACGCTGTCGGCTGCCGACGGGGCGCTGCTCGAGGGCGACGACGGCCGCTGGCAGCTGCGCGTGCCGCTGCTCGTCGAGCGGTCGTCGTTCCTGCTCGTGCGCCAGGGCCATCTCGCGCTGGCGCTGCCGTGGCACGCGGTGGCGCGGCTGCGCATGCTGTCGCCCGAGGCGCGCGCGGCGCTGCGCGAGCAGGTGCTGGCGCTGCTGGCGGCGGCGGCCGAGCTGCACGGCGAGCGTCCCGCGGCGCTGCTCGCCCACGGCCTGCGGCGGGCGTGGTGCGTCGCCGAGCGCATCGTGTGGCGGATCGTGGCGGAGCCGGGCGAGCCCGACCGCGCCAGCCCGATGGCCGGACTCGAGCGCTCGATCGAGGTCGAGGACGGCGAGCGCTACTGGGTGACCGAGGCGGCGTGGATGCTGCGCCGCGTGGAGCCGGCCCCGACCCCCGCCGCCGCATGGACCCCTCGCACGCACGCGCTGCCCGCGCTCTCCGAGGCGCCGGGCGTGCCCGCCGCCGCCTTCGAGCCGCTGTCGGCGGCCGACCTCGCCTCGCCCGTGCCGGTCGCCCCGGCGCTGCCGACGCGGCTCACGGCGGAGCACGCGGTGCCGCTGTCGGCGCCGCCCGAGCCGGCGGCCGAGGACGCCCGTCCGCACGAACCGCCGCCGCTCGAGCGCCGCGCCCGCACGAGGCCCGAGCCGCCGCCGCCCGTGAACGCCATGCCCGCGCGCTCGGTGGCGGCGGTGACGCACGTGCTCACGCACGCGCCGGCCGAGGGCGGCACGCCGGCCGGTCGCGCATCCGGCGCGCCGACCTGGCACGAAGCGCCGCGAGCGCTCGTGGTGGACGACTCGCTGGTGGCGCGGCTGTTCCTGGGCCGGCTGCTCGAGCGCCGCGGCTACCAGGTGGAGTTCGCGGCGAGCGCCGCGGAGGCGTCGCCGCTGCTCGCGCTCGGCGGCTGGCAGGTCGTGTTCGCCGACCTCTCGCTGCCCGACCAGCCGGCGCCGGAGTGGCTCGAGGCGCTGGCCGGCCAGCGTGCCGCGCACGACCGCCCGTTCGCCCTGGTGGCGCTCACGCGCGACCGCGACGACGACGCGGCGGCGGCCGCGGCGGGTCTCGGGCACATGCTGCGCAAGCCGTTCGAGAGCGAGTCGCTCGACGCGCTGCTGTCGCGCCTGCCCGCGCCGGCGGAGTCCTGAGCCCGATGCGCCCGGTCTCCCGCGATCCGAGCGATCCGCGTCCGCTGGTGCTGGTCGCCGGGGACGATGCGCGCGTGGTCGAGCTGCTGCGCACGGCGCTGGTGCAGGCGCACCACCGCGTGGTGACGGCCGCCGACGGCGACGAGGCGGTGCGGCAGGCGATCGCGCAGCGCCCGGATGCCATCGTGCTGGAGGCGCGGCTGCCGCGCCGCAGCGGGCTCGAGGTGTGCGAGTTCCTCCGGCACGGGCCCGACGACCCGCACGTGCCCATCGTGCTGCTGGCCGGCCCGGCCGAGACCGACGCGCGGCTCGAGGGCCTGTCGCGCGGCGCCGACGACGTGATGGGCAAGCCGTTCTCGCCGCGCGAGCTGATCGCGCGCTTGCAGCGGCTGCTCGTGCGCGCCGCCGAGTCGCGGGTGCAGCGCAGCCGCGCCGACTCGCTGGAGCGCGAGTTGCATCGCGCGCAATCCGATTCGCAGCGGGCGCACGACGGGCTGTCGCGCGAGCAGGAGCGCCGCCGCCTCGCCGAGAGCCTCGGAGCCGAACTGCGCGAACTGCTCGATCCGGACGACGTCGCCGACCGCGGACTGGTGCGGGTGCGCCAGCGTCTCGGCAGCCGGTACGCGGCGCTGCTGACCTCGCCGTCGGCCGCGGAGCCGCTGCGGGTGCGCCACGCGCGCGGCGCCACGCTCGAGCGCTTCGCCGCCCTGGCGCTCGCGGGCGGTTCGGCGGCGGCGCGATGGCTGGCCGCGCATGGCCGTCCCGTCCGGCTCGGGGACCGCACGCGCTTCCGCGACCTCGACGAGGGCCTGGCGCCGTTCGTGGCGGCGGGCGGCGCGCTGCTGCTGCCGCTGGCCGGCCGCGGCGCGCTCGAGGGACTGATCGTCGCCGACGACCGTCCCGACGGCGGCGACTGGGACGCGGCGGTGCTGGAGGCCGCCGAGGTCATGGCGGGACAGATCGCCCCCGCGCTGCGGGCCGCGCACGGCTTCCGCGCGCAGCAGACGCAGGCGCTGGCGTGGATCGCCGATGCCGGCGCGCCCTCGGCGCGCGAGCAGCGGGCGCGGCGTGAGGCGGAGGCGCTGGCGGAGGCGTTCCTGGCGCATGCGCACCTGCCGGCGCGCGACGCCGAACTGTGCCGGCACGCGGTGGCGCTCGGCGCGGCGGCCTGGAGCGGCCCCGCGCGCGAGGCGCTCGAGTCGCTGCGGCGCCGCGATCCCACCGCGTTCCTCGGCGAGCTGGTCACGCTCATCGACGACGCCGCCTCGCTCGAGGTGGGCGCGGGCTCGCCCGAACGGCTGCGCGCCACGCTCGGGGCGGCGGCCATCGTCCGCCACCGCCTGGCGCGGCAGAGCGGACGCAGCACACGCGAGGGCTGGATGAGCGCGCTCGCGTGGGTCTCGGCGCATCTCGACCCGGCCAGCGCGGCGGCGCTCGAGCGCGCATGGGCCGGGCACGAGGGCGTCGCCGCCTGAACGCACGAAGGGCCCGGAGCGGTCGCTCCGGGCCCTCGCGCGCGGTGCGGACCGGCTACTTGGTGACGGGCGCCGGCACGGACGTGGGGCCGCCCTCGCGCAGGCCGCCGAAGTCCACCTTGGGCAGCGCCTTGGCCTGCTCCGGCACCGGGTAGTACGGCGCCTCCCGGAAGCCGAACATGCCGGCGAACAGGTTCATGGGGAAGCGCTTCACCAGTACGTTGAACCCCTCGACCTGCTCGTTGTAGCGCATGCGTTCGGTGGCGATGCGGTTCTCGGTGCCCGAGAGCTCGTCCATCAGCCGCGTGAACGCCTCGCTCGAGCGCAGCTGCGGGTAGTTCTCGACCACCACGAGCAGGCGTCCAAGCACGCCGTCCATCTGCTGCGCCGCGGCGATGCCCTCCTGCGGCGTCCGCGCCCCCGCCATGGCGGCGCGGGCGTCGGCGATCTGGCCGAACACCTCCTGCTCCTGCACGGCCACGCCCTTGACGCTCTCGACCAGGTTCCCGATGAGGTCGCCCCGGCGCTGGAGCTGGTTGTCCACCTGGGCCCACTTCTGCGACACGGCCTCGCGGCCGGTCACGAGCTGGTTGTAGTTGCCGGCCACACAGCCGCCGAAGCCCAGCAGCACCACCGCCAGCACCACGATCGCGATCATTCCACGACGCATCGAGGATCCTCCTGATTCCGTTGGGGGCGCGCCGCCCGTGGTGGGCGTCGCACCGGGGACACTACCAGTTGGCTCCGCCGCCGCCGCCACCGCTGCCGCCGCCGCCGAAGCCGCCGAACGAACTGCCGCCGCCGCCGCCGAAGCCGCCGCCCCAGCCGCCGAAGCCGCCGCCCATGCCATCCCACGGTCCGCGGCGGACGCGGCGTCCGCGGCGTCCGCCCGAGGCGGCCGAGAGGGCGATCATCAGCAGGACGACCACCGCGAAGACCAGGAGCGTCACCCACGCCGGCGCGCGGCCCGCGCGCCGGGCCGGG
>CAZMQP010000224.1:4157-4611 GCA_964568385.1 uncultured bacterium | reverse complement strand
CGCGCCAGCGACCGGCCCTCGAACGCCTCGAGGCGCGACCGCAGTTCCGGCGGGCACGCCATGCTCGACTTGGCGGCGTAGTCGTAGAACACCTGCACCGTGCGCGCGCTCACCACGAGCCGCTGCGAGGCCTGCTCGCGGATCTCGTAGTCGAATCCGAACGACCGCGTGCCGATGTGCGAACAGCGGATGGCCAGGGCGAGCGTCTCGTGCATGAGGGCCTCACTGCGGAAGTCGATGTCCACGTGGGCGAGGATGAACGGCACCTCGCGGTAGTTGGCGTCGCCGCCCTGGAACGCCAGCCAGTACTCCTGGCGGGCCACTTCGAGGTAGGTCACGTACACGGCGTTGTTGATGTGGCCCATGGCGTCCGTGTCGCGGAACCGGGGACGCAGCGGGGTCACGAGCTTCCAGGGGGCGGGGTTCACGCTCGGCTCTCTTCTAGAACGCGTTG
>CAZMQP010000224.1:0-4147 GCA_964568385.1 uncultured bacterium | reverse complement strand
AGGGGTGGATGAACGCGGGCCGCGCGCGGAACCAGCTCTCCACGATCGCGGCGCCGTCGCGCACGTCGGTGACGAGTCCGGCCTCGGTCGCGAGCACCGGCGACAGCGTGCCCGCCATCACCGAGGCCAGCAGGTCGGTGGTGAGCGTCAGGCGCGGCAGGCGCGAACGCGAGCCCTGCATGCGGGCGGTCTCCGCGCGCACCTCGAGCCGGCCGCCGGTCGCATGTACGCGCCACACGCGCTGGTTGGCGGGCAGCACGTCGTCCTTCACCTCGAACGCCACCTCGCCGCGCGCCTCGCGCGCCACCGGCATCGCCTCGAAAGCCGCCTTGACGTCCACGATCCGCAGCATGGCGCCGTAGCCGGCGTGCCCGCGGCTGCGGTGGCCGAACAGCTTGATCTCGCCGTGCAGGTTGGCGGGATCGGCCATCGCGACCGGCCACACGAAGTCATCCGGGACGAGCGCGGTGACCTCGACGGCCTGGTCGCGCAGGCCGTGCAGGTAGCCCCACAGCCCGCGCAGGGACTCGGGCGTCGAGGCCATCATCTCGTTGACGTTGATCACCAGCTTCCACGGACCGTCGCCGGCGTCGGCCTGGTACTGCAGGTAGCCCTCGATCCGTCCGCGCGTCCGCTCGTACACCACCCAGTCGCCCTCGTAGTCCCACAGCCGCCTCGCCCACCACTCGGGGCGGCGCTCGAACGCGAAGTGGCCGCGCTCCTCGGCCATCCGCGCATAGAGCTGCTCCACGCCCGGCCGGTCGGGCAGGCGCAGCCGGCGGACGCGGCGCATCTCGGGCGAGGCCGGGATCAGCGCCGGCGGCGTGCTGATCATGAGCGAGCGCTCGATGAGGCCGTAGCCGAGGCGCTGGTAGAAATCGGAGCGGAACGCGTAGAGCATCGAGAAGGCGTCGCCGCGCTGGCGCATCTCGCGCAGCGCCGCCCGCACCAGCGCCTCGCCGATACCGCGGCGCCGGTGCTCGGGCGACACCGCGACGCCGCCGATGCCGCGCACGGGCAGGCGCATGCCGCGCACGAACGCCTGGAACGGATAGAGCACCAGCGAGGCGACGAGCGCGCCGTCCACCTCGCCCACGCGCACATCGGTGAACGCGAACCGCGGGTGGTCGGTGTAGAACTGCCGCTGCGCCTCGATG
The DNA here is from genome assembly GCA_964568385.1 of uncultured bacterium. Taxonomy (GTDB): domain Bacteria; phylum Eisenbacteria; class RBG-16-71-46; order RBG-16-71-46; family RBG-16-71-46; genus CADEFY01. The sequence continues at coordinate 2,990 of CAZMQP010000224.1, read as the reverse complement.
GTGCGCACGCGGTAGCTGCGCAGCGCGAGTTCCGCGATCTGCTCCATGTCGGGGCGGCGCGCGTGGCGGTAGCGGAGCGCGGGGGGGCGGCTGGTTCGGGTCGGGCTCACCTCGTGACCTCCTCCGACAGGTGGAACGCGGGCGCGCCGTCGCGCGCGCGGCTGATGCCGGGGCCGCGCAGGGCGCGGCCGCCGTCGGTCGCCCGCATCACGTCGGGCGACTGCCACTCGGGGGTGAAGCGGGCGCGCACCTCGACCTGGTAGCGGCCCTTGGGCAGCGGACCATACGCGCCGAGCAGGGGCGGGGTGCCGAATCGCCGCCGCTCGACGAGCGCGTGCGACATCGCCAGGCTGGCGCCGCCCTCGGGGGCGCGGATCGCGATCTGCAGCCGCGTGCCGTCGGGCAGGTCGGCGGAGCCCTCGACCCGGATGGCGCCGTTGTCCATGCGGATCACCTCGAAGCCCTCGACGATCGGATCGCCCTGCGACAGCCCGGCCGTGTCGGGCAGCGCGTCGAAGGTGAGCTCGCTCACCGGCGCCTCGCCACCGCCGCAGCCGGCGGCCAGCGCGAACGCGAGCATCAGCGCGCCGGGGCGGAGGCGCCGGCGCGGAGCGGACGGGGTCATGCCCGGAAGCTAGACGAACGGGGCGCGGCCGTGAAGCGCTCGATGGCGGGCGCCTCAGCCTCCGGTCGCCTCGCGCACGCGTTCCGCCTGCGCGAGGTGGCGGTGCGCGTGCTCGATCAGGACGGCGAACGCGTCGCCCAGCCGGAGCGGGACGATGGGCGCGACCGGGGAGCGGAACGAGACCGTGAGGTCATGGCCGTCGGCCTCGCGCATGAGCGCCTCGATCCGGTGCACGCTCGCGAGGAACGCCTCGGCGGCGCCGTCACGGACCGCGGCGCGCACCGACAGGGCGCGCGTCGTGGGAAAGCGATTGCGGTTGACCTCGCGCATCGCCGAGAGCAGGAAGCGCCCCACCAGGCTCGGCGCGAACGGCCGCAGCGGCGGCTTGCGCGCTCGCGCCCGCGCCACCACGGCGGGCAGGTGCCGGTCCAGGTAGAGGTCGTGCGAGAGGCACAGGTGCTCGAGCACCTCGGCGATGCTCCAGCCGCCGGAGGGGGGGCGCCGGAGCATGGCCTCCGCGGAGAGTCCCTGCAGGACCGCCCGCGTGCGGGGCTCGATGGCCTCGAGGCGGCTGCGCAGGCGCTCGAGGTGGGGATCCTGGAACGGGCGGAAGTCGCTCATCGCGGGGCTCCCATGGGCCGGAGGGGGGCGGGACGTGGCGATTCGGCGATGCGAGCTTCCAGATTGCCAGCCCTTGCCGCCCTCGGCTAGTGTCCTCGCCCTGTCCGCGCCCCGCTCGGCGAGTGGCGCGACCTCCTCATCCTGCTCGAGTCACGACCCCGACCGGGTCCGCCGTCCGTCCCGAAAGGAGCGCGCTGGTGCTCGCATCCATCCGTTCTCTCATCCACGTCGCCCTGACGGTCGCGGCCGCCGGCCTGCTGGCAGCTCCGGCGCTGGCCCAGGGAGGCGCTTCCGCCGACTCCGCCCGCAAGGCCAAGCCCGCCGAGAAGTCCTTCGAGGAGCAGAAGAAGGAGGACGGCATCTGGGTCAAGCGCGGCAACTGGATCGGCGTGCGCGCCGGCTACGCCAAGCGCGGCGGCGGCAATTCGGGCGACGGCCTGTTCGGCTACGGCGTCAGCTACCAGCGCATGCTGACGCGCCACTACAGCCTCAACGCCGCGGTGCAGCACGACGTGGTGGGGCATCTCGGCAACAGCCTCGAGTACGACATCCCGATGACGCTCGAGTTCCAGCGCCACTTCCGCTGGTCGCCCACGCTGCGGCCGTATCTCGGTCTCGGCGGCGGCTATCATTGGCGCAAGTTCTATCGCACGCGCACCGACGACGGCGGGGCCCCGGTCTCCGGCTGGCACGTCTCCTTCGGCGCCAACACGCCGCTCGACGACCGCCACGTGCTCGGTTTCGAGACGCGCATGGCGGTGGTGCCCGGCCGTGGCACCGTGAACCCGGTCTTCGGCCCGGACGACGACCAGAGCACGCTTTGGAGCGCCAAGCTCACCTGGTCCATCGGCTACTGAGGCCGCGCACGCGCCCGCGGCGCCCGCTCCCGTCCGCCGGGAGCGGCGCCGCGGGTGTCCTGTTCCGGGGCACGGACCGAGCGTGATGAAGCCGCTCGCCGAGGTGGCCGGCCGCGAGTGGGTGTGGAGCCGCCCGCGCCTCCTGACGCGCCGCTGGGAGCTCAAGGCCGGCGACGACGTGGTCGCGACGCTCGACTCGCTCGGGTTCCTCGGAGGCGGCGCGCGTGCGGTCACGGCGGCGGGCACGTGGCGGTTCCGCCACATCGGCCTGCTGCGCGGCCGGCTCGAGGTGCTCGGCGAGGACGGCGCCACCGCGCTCGGCACGTTCCGGCCCGGCTGGTTCGGCGCCGGCACGCTGGAGTGGGGCGATCGCCGGCTGCGCTGGCACCGCGACGACTTCTGGGGGCGCCGCTGGGAGTTCGTGGACGAGCACGGGCACTCGCTCGTCGCATTCATCCGGCGCCCCGCGTTCGTGCGCTCGACCACGGCGGTCGAGCCCACCGAGGCCGGCCGCGGCTGCGAGCAGCTGCCGCTGCTCGCTGTGCTCGGGTTCCAGCTGCTGATGGTGATGCAGCGGCAGGCGCACGCGGGCACCTGACCCTCAGCGGCCCGGGCGGCTTCCCCCCGCGCGCTCGAGCAGCAGGATCTGCCACAGGTCGCGCCGGCTCGTGCGCCGCAGCGGCAGGATCGCGAGGCAGCCGGTCGGACCGACCGCGCGCTCGAGGAAGCGCATCTCCTCGAGGTTGGCGCGCACGGATTCGTCCACCTCGACCTCCACGCCCGCGGCGCGCGCGATCAGCATGCCCTTGGCGCGCAGCGACAGCTCCAGGTGGATGGTGAGCAGGCAGAACAGGTCCGCCACGACCATCGGCGGGAATCGGCTGCGC
>CAZMQP010000223.1:0-4622 GCA_964568385.1 uncultured bacterium | reverse complement strand
CTCGACGCCCTGGCCGCCAGCGCCGGCCTGGCGCTGACCTCGACGTTCATCGTCAAGTTCCAGCAGTACGACGACTACCCCATCAGCACCGACGGCATGGCGTTCGACGACATCAGCGTCACGGCCGTCACGGGCCCGCCGCCGATCACCGCCGAGAGCGAGTCCAACAACACCTCCGGCACCGCCGACGGACCGGTGGGCACCGGCGTCGGCGTGACCGGCACCATCTCGTCCTCGACGGACGTGGACTACTTCTACTTCGATGTCGCCACGGCCGGGAACATCAACATCTCGCTGGCGATCGGCTCGACGGCCGACCTCGACTGGTTCCTCTACAACGCGTCGCTCGTCGAAGTGGCGAGGGGCTACTCGACCGCCAACCCGGAGGTGGGCAACTACAACGCGTCGCCGGGGCGCTACTACCTGATGGTGGACGGCTACTCGACCGCCACCGGCAGCTACACGCTCACCGTGGGCGGCGGGCTGGCCAACTCGGTCCTGCCGCAGCAGAAGGACTGGGCGGGGCTCCCCGGTGTGACCCGCCTGCTGGCGAACGCGCCCAATCCGTTCAAGGGGTCCACCGCGATCTCGTTCGCACTCGCCGAGAAGGGCGACGTGACGCTCGAGGTGCTGGACCTGGCCGGACGCGTCGTCACCACGCTGGCCGAGGGCCCGCACGAGCCGGGCACGCACACGGTGCGCTGGTCGGGCCGCGACGCCCGTGGGCAGGCCGTGGCCAAGGGCGTCTACTTCTACCGGCTGGCCGCCGCCGGCGCCCAGCAGACGCGCAAGATGATCGTGCTGGAGTGAGCCGTCTCGACACCTGAGCCGGCCGCACGCGACGGCCCCCTTCCAGGAGGGAAGGGGGCCGTTCGCATGCGGACCGCGCCCCGGCTCAGTCGAGCCGCACGAACCGCTCCGTTCGCTCGCGATCCCCCGCACTCAGGCGGACCACATAGAGACCCGCAGGCAGCGCGCGGCCCGAGGCGTCGCGGCCGCTCCAGTGCACCACGTGCTCACCGGCGGGGCGCTCCTCGTCGTCGACGAGCGTGACGAGCCGGCCCTGGGCGTCGAACACCGAGAGTCGCACGCGCCCGGACGCCGGCAGCGAGAAGCGGAACACGGTCCCGCCGCGCGAGGGGTTGGGGGAGACCGGCGCCAGCGCGAGATCGGCGGGCAGCGGGGGGCCGGGGGTGCCGAGCACGCCGCTCGGCACCAGCAGCGCGTAGCCGCTTCGGTTCCCATGGGTATCGAGGGCGGCGAGCTTGTAGTAGGACGGCCCTGCCGCATCGGCGTACTCGGTCTCGGTGGTGGTGGCGATCCGGTTCGCGGGTGACGGCACGAACCCCGGGCTGGCGCCGCGGTGGAGCTCGTAGCCCGCCAGATCGGGCTCGGTGTTGGCGCCCCAGATCAGGCTCGCCGTGCCCGAGGAGTAGACGCCGGTGAACGGGGAGGGCGTGGCGGGCGCGAGGTCGTCCACGGAATAGCCGCTCGCCACCGGTGAGTTCCAGAACTGCGGTCCGCTCGAACTGCGGGCCTGCACCATGAAGTGGGTCAGCGGATTCGAGCCGGCCACCGAGTCGCCGGTGGTCGGCACGAGATAGCTGTAGCTGGCGAGGTCGTATCCGTCCTGACGGGCGACGAACTCCCAGAACGACGTGGCGCCGTTCACAGTCAGCGCCATGAGGCAGTCCGCCGACTCGCAGCCCGCCGCCGCTGGGACCACGCGCCGGCCCTCGGCGATGGCCTTGTTCGCCGCCGAGGTCGGCACCGAGCGGAACACGTTGTAGTAGTCGATGGCGTTCGTGGGCGGCATCTCGGGCCAGCTCCCATGCCACGAGACCTTCACCTTGCCCCCCTGGTCGTTGGGAACGTCGAGCGCACTGGCGATGACCGGTTCCGGCGTGCCGACGAAACCGAAGCGCTCGATGCGCTGCGCGTAGACGTCCACGTCCGAGCCGTCGCGGCGGAAGTCCTCCCAGACGACGATGGCGCTGCCCGCGCCATCGGCGACCACCGAGTGGTAGTTCTGGTCGTCGGGCGCGGTGGTCACGGGGACGCCGTGGGTGGTCCACTGGGTGACGCCGTTCACGTTCACCCGCTGGGCGTAGAGGCTGAGGCTCGGGTGGCGGAAGTCGTGGAACACGGCGATGAACCCGCCCTGGCCATCGGAGACGAGGATCGGCTGCTGCGCCCCGATGCCCACCGAGAGGGGCACTCCATTCGCGGCCCAGAATGGGATGCCGAACCGGGTCATGCGCTGCGCGTACACCCCGAGCGTCGACGTGCGCGAGTCCCCCCAGGCCACGAACGCCCCGCCGTCCCCGTCGGACACGAGCGAGGGCGAGGTCTGGAACCCGGTCGTCGCGACGACGACGGCGCCATTCAGGGTCCACGCCGAGCCGCTGGGCGTGATCCGCTGCGCATGGACGTCGCTCTGCGCCACACGGCCGTCGGACCAGGCGGCGATCACGCCCCCCTGCCCATCGGCGATCGCGGAGAGGGCCGTCTGGTCCCCGGCGGCCGTGCAGACAGCGAGGCCGTTCGATCCGTAGCGAAGCGTTCCCGCGGAGGAGATGTGATCGAGGTAGATGTCCGTGCCGGCGCCGCGCGCGTCCACCCACAACAGGTACACGCCGCCCGAACCATCGGCGACGAGCTCCGGGTCGCGCTCCGTCCCCGCCGCGCCCCCGACCACGAGGCCGCCGGCGGTCCACATGGGAGTCCCACCGGCTTCGACGCGCCGAGCGAAGAGATTCCGGTTCGCGGGCACGCGGGCGTCGGTCCATGCGGCGACCAGCCCGTTCGCCCCGTCGTCGCACACCACGATCTCGTAGACCTCCTGGGAGGCCGTCAGGAGCGGCACGCCGGCCGCGGGCCACAGGGGGTTCCCGCTCGGATCGAAGCGCTGCGCCTGCAGGTCCAGCACGATGCCCGGCGAGCCGGCGGGTGCGTGCGCGTACACCATCAGAAGCCCGCCCGCGCCATCCGGATGGATCCGCGGGGCGCCCTCGATCCCGGGGCCGCCGACCAGCAGCTTCCCGTCGGGCGGCCACAGGGCGGTTCCGAGGGCGTCGTAGTGCTGCCCCCAGATGTCGTAGTTCGACGCTCCCGCGCGGTTGTCCCACCACACCACGAACACGCCTCCCGCCCCATCCGAGGCGATCTCCGGGCCGAGCTGGGTGGAGGGCAGTGCGCAGACGGCCGTGTTGACGGAGGGGTCGTTCGACCAGAAGGCGCGCGCGGGGGAGGTCATCAGGGCGGCGGCGACCAGGCACGCGAGAGCGAGGGCGGGGGATGAGCGCGGCATGCGAACCTCCTCGAGGGCGGGGATGGTCGGACGGACCGGCGGTGGCGAACGAGCGGGGCTCCCAACGGAAGCCTAGCGAACGGCATTCGGGGCCGGCCACCCTTTTCGTGAGGAAACGGCAAGGACCGCAACGGACTGTCCCGATTGGCTTTTGACGGGCCCGCGCATGCCGCATAGTCTCCCTTGTTCGGCTGTCCGTGCGCGGGCCCGCCGCACGTGCCGACATGCCCCGGAGGCTCCATGCGAGAGGACGTCGAGAAGGTCATCCAGCAGCTCCGCCCCATGGTCCAGGCCGATGGCGGCGACCTCGAGTTGGTGCAGGTCACCGACGCGGGCGTCGTGACGCTCCGGCTCCATGGGGCGTGTTCGGGCTGCGCCAGTTCCACCACCACGCTCCGCAACGGCATCGAGCGCTACCTGCGCTACAAGCTGCCCCAGGTCACCGGGGTCGTCGCGGAGTGACCGCAGTGGGAGGTCCGTCCGCATGAGTTACGCGTCGGGTCTCGTCGTGGCCGTCGTGCTCATCGTGGGCACGGTGCTACTGGCCATGGTCGTCAATCGCATCCGCGAGTGGTTCGAGACGCGCGCCGAGCGCGATCACCGCTCCTGACCGCTCCGGGGGATCATGTCCGCCATCACGCGTGAAGCCGTGCTCGCCGCCCTGTCCACCGTGCAGGATCCCGACCTGCACCGCGACCTGGTCACGCTCGGCATGATCGAGGACGTGGTCGTCGAAGGGAGCGTGGTGGCCTTCACGCTCGTGCTCACGACGTCGGCCTGCCCGCTCAAGGACCAGATCGAGGGCGACTGCCGGCGCGCGGTGCTGGGCATCGCGGGGGTGACCGACCTGCGCATGAAGACCACCAGCCGCGTGCGCAAGCCCAAGGACCCCTCGGCCGACCGCAAGGCCATCGCCGGCGTCGGCCACCTGATCGCGGTCGGCTCGGGCAAGGGCGGCGTGGGCAAGAGCACCGTGGCCGCCAACCTGGCGATCGCGCTGGCCCAGACGGGCTCGCGCGTCGGCCTGCTGGACGGCGACATCTACGGCCCCAACCTGCCGCGCATGCTGGGCGTGAACCGCCAGCCCTACCAGAAGGACGGCCGCATCGTGCCGGTCGAGGCGCATGGCGTGCACTTCATGTCCATGGGGCTGCTGGTGGACCAGGGCGAGGCCGTGGTCTGGCGCGGTCCCATGCTGCACGGCGCCATCAAGTCGTTCCTCACCGACGTGGACTGGTCCGGCATGGACTACCTGATCGTGGACCTGCCGCCCGGCACGGGCGACGCCCAGCTAAGCCTGGCGCAGACCATC
>CAZMQP010000222.1:4158-4625 GCA_964568385.1 uncultured bacterium | reverse complement strand
ATGGAGCGGAAGAGGGGATTCGAACCCCCGACCCTCACCTTGGCAAGGTGATGCTCTACCGGGCTGAGCTACTTCCGCAGCATGAAGCGGCACGGAATGTAGACGCCCCGCCGCAGCGTCGTCAAGCGGCCCGGCGGGCCCTCTTGGAGGTGCGCCGGCGGGCCGGAGCGTGTACAAAGTCGCCCCATGGCGACCCGCGTGCTCAAGTTCGGCGGCACCTCGGTGAACGGACCCGACCGCATCCGTGCCGTCGCCCGGCGCATCGCCGCCGCGCGTGCGGCCGGCGATGCCATCGTGGTCGTGGTCTCCGCCATGGGGCACACCACCGACGAGTTGATCGCGCTCGCGCGGCAGGTCTCCCCCTCCCCGTCGCGGCGTGAACTCGACATGCTGGTCTCGACCGGCGAGCGCGTGGCGATGTCCCTCACGGCCATGGCCCTGCACGACCTCGGGAGCGAGGCGATCTC
>CAZMQP010000222.1:0-4148 GCA_964568385.1 uncultured bacterium | reverse complement strand
TTCACCGGCTCGCAGAGCGGCATCCTGACCGACGACTCGCACGCGCACGCGCGCATCGTCGAGGTGCGTCCCGAGCGCATCCGGGCCGCGCTCGAGCAGCACCGCGTCGTCATCGTGGCCGGATTCCAGGGCGTCTGCCCGGCGACGCGCGAGATCACCACGCTCGGGCGCGGCGGTTCCGACACCACGGCCGTGGCGCTGGCCGCGGCGCTGGCGCCCGCCCGCTGCGAGATCCACACCGACGTGGACGGCGTCTTCACCGCCGATCCCGGCGCCGTGCCCGCCGCCCGCGTCATCCCGCGGCTGTCGTTCGCGGCCTGCGCGGCGCTCGCCCACCTGGGCGGCCGCGTGCTGCACGCGCGCTCGGTGGACCTCGCGGCGCGCGAACGCGTGCCGCTCGCCGTCCGCAGCGCGTTCACCGACCACCCCGGCACCGAGATCGTGGAGGAGGAGGCGAGCATGGAGCAGCCGAGAGTCGAGGCGGTCACGCACCAGACCGACGTCAGCGTGCTGGTGGCCGAGGGCAATGCGGGAGGCGTCGCCGAGTCGCGCGGCATCGTCGAGAGCGTGCACGAGGCGTATCCCGGACTTCACCTGGTGGCGCACGAGCAGGCGACGCCCACGCACGGCGCGATCGTGTGGACGGGCGGACGCGACGACGCCGAGAGCCTGAAGGCGCGCTTCCGCGACATCCGCGGGCCCGGCGGCGAGTGGACGCTGAGCGTCGAGCACGGCGCGGCGTTCGTGTCGCTCATCGGCCTCGGGCTCGGCGCTCCCGAGGCCGCGCGCGCCGAACGGGCGCTCGAACGCGCCGGCATCCCGCTGCTGGCGCTGCGCACCATGCCGTCGGCGATGACGCTGCGCGTGCCGGGCGAGCAGGGCGTGCCGGCGGCGCGGGCGCTGCACGCGGCGTTCCTCGAGACGGCCTGAGCGGCGGCTCAGGCCGCCGGCCGCTGGCGCCGCTCGTGCACGAGCGGCCACAGGGCCAGCAGCGCGATGGCGAGCAGTCCCAGCACGGCCGTCACCTGCCAGCCGATGCCGAACATCCCCTGCAGCGGGCCGGAATCGAGTGCCCAGGCGAGCGGCAGCAGGGCGCCGTACACGATCCACCAGCCGCGCGCGTCGGCGTCGCGGCCCGCCCACACGGCGAGCAGGGGCGCCCACATCGCCACATACATCGGCATGCACTTGGGGGCGAGCGCCGCGAACGCCCCGTACTGCCACGCCGCCTGGGCGGCGCCGTCGGCACGGCGGCGCGCCAGCCACACCATGCCGGCCACCGCGAGCAGCCCGAAGGGCAGCCAGCCGGCCGGGCCGGCGTCCCAGCCGAACAGCGTCACCGGCACGCGCCACAGCGTGGGCCCGATGCCGAAGCTGGCGCCCTCGAGCCGCAGCGGCTGCACCACGTCGGCACCCGCCGCGACGAACGCGCCGTACACGCCCGCGGTCACCGCGGCGGCCCAGGCCAGCAGCGCCACACGCGCGCGCGGCGCCGCGCCCAGCACCAGCGCCAGCGCCGGCAGCGCGAACAGCGGCTTGGTGAGCACGAGCCCCGCCCCGATCGCCAGCCCGGCGAGCCCGCCGCGGCCGCGCCGCAGCGCCCACCACGCCAGCGCCAGCGCTGCCGCCGCCAGCGCCTCGTCCTGGCCGTAGCGCACGGTGAAGTACCAGGTCAGCGGGGTCGCGACGTAGGCCCACGCCGCTTCACTCGCCTCGCCCTCGGCCGCCGCCAGGGCCCGCCACGCCACCAGGTCGGCGAGCAGGAACAGCACGAACGGCCCCGCCTCCCCCGCCAGGCGCAGCGCCACGGCCAGCAGCGGCGCGAACAGAGGCGCATAGGCGCTGGCGAAATCGCGATACGGCAGGCCGCCCTCGAGCGCGCTGCGGGCCTGCGGCAGGAAGAACGCGTCCTGGTCGATGCCGGAGTGTCCCAGCAGGCCCCAGACGAGCGACGCGAACACCGCGCGGGTGGCCAGCCAGGTGCCCCAGCCGAGCACGGCGGGCCGGCGGGCCAGCGGGCCCCAGTCGCGCGCCATCGCCATCCACGCGGCGCCGAGCACCACGGGTGCCAGGCTCGCCAGGGCGAGCAGGGGGCGCTGCTGCCAGAGCTGCGGATCCACCGGCTAGAACGTGTCGCGCACCGACTCCAGCGTCGGCACGCGCCCCTGGCGGACGCGCTCCACCGCCTCGTCGTAGAGCCGGTCGTACTGCAGCGCGGCCGATCGCCAGCTGGAGTCGCGCGCCATGCCGCGGCGCTGCAGCTCGCGCCACAGCTCGGGCTCGGTGCGCACGGCGAGCGCGCGCCGCAGCGCCATCACCATCTCGTCGGCGCTGTAGCCGTGGAACACGAAGCCGTTGCCCTCGCGCGTCACCGGGTCGAACTCGCGCACGGTGTCGGCGAGCCCGCCGGTGGCGCGCGCCACCGGCACCGTGCCGTAGCGCAGCGAGTAGAGCTGGTTGAGGCCGCACGGCTCATAGCGCGACGGCATCAGGAACAGGTCGGCGCCCGCCTCGATGCGGTGGGCGAACGCCTCGTCGTGCGTGGTGCGGAAGTGCCACTGCCAAGGCCGCTCCTCGGCCAGCCGCCGCAGGAAGTCCATGTAGCGCGGGTGCCCGACCCCGAGCACGGCGAAGCGGGCGGGCAGGGCGCACAGCGCGGCCTCGGCCTGCTCGACCAGGTCGAGCCCCTTCTGCTCGACGAGGCGCGTCACCATGCCGATGACCGGCCAGTCGGGATCGAGCGGGAAGCCGCACGCCAGCGCCAGCGCATGGCGGCAGGCGCGCTTGCCGTCGAGATGGTCGCGGTCGTAGTGGGCGTCGAGGAAGCGGTCGGTGGCCGGGTCCCACTCCGTGTCGTCGATGCCGTTGAGGATGCCGCGGACGTCGCCCGTGCGGCGGCGCAGCACGCCCTCGAGCCCGAATCCGTACTCGCCGCTCGACTGGATCTCGAGCGCGTACGTCGGGCTGACGGTGCTGATCAGGTCGGCGAACAGCAGGCCGACCTTCATGAAGTTGACGCGGCCGTGGTACTCGAACGGACTCTGCGGGTAGAACACCTCGCGCGAGAATCCGGCCAGCCCCAGCACCCACGGATCCACGACCCCCTGGTAGCCCAGGTTGTGGATGGTGAACACGGTGGCGGTGCCGTGGAACGCGGGCTCCTCGGCCTCGTGTGTGCGCAGGAAGCACGGCACCCAGGCGGTCTGCTGGTCGTGCGTGTGCACGATGTCGAAGCGCTCGCCGTGGCCCTTGAGCGCCTCGACCGCGGCGCGTGAGAAGAACAGGAAGCGCTCGGCGTTGTCGGGGTGACCCTCGCGCGTCACCGGGTCATCGTAGATCCCGGGCCGGTCGAAGAAGCGGCGCTCGCCGGTGTGATCGATGGTGAGCACGCGCAGGTCGCTGGCGTCGTCCTCGGCGATGCGGAAGCGGGCGGTCTCCTGACCGACCCCCCACGGCACGCGGGTCGAGCCGATGTCGTGCACGCGCCAGCTCGCGGGCAGCGCCAGGTCGCGGTAGTGCGGGATCACCGCCAGCACCCGGTGGCCGCGCCGCACCTGCTCGCGCGCCAGGGCGGTGACGACGTCGCCCAGCCCGCCCACCTTGGCGAACGGCGCCATCTCGCTGGCGAGGTGGACGATCGAGCGCGCGCTCACCGCCGGCTCATCCGGCCGCCGCGCCCACCTCGAGGCCGCGCATGAACTGGGCCGCGTCCTCGGGCGGGGTCGGGTTGATGTAGAAGCCCGAACCGATCTCGAAGCCCGCGACGCGCGTGAGCTTGGGCATGATCTCGAGGTGCCAGTGGTAGTAGGGCAGGTCGTCGTCCGACAGCGGCGCCGTGTGCAGCACGAGGTTGTAGGGCGGGCGGTCGAGGGCGGCGTCCAGGCGCATCAGCGTGTCCTTGAGGATGCGCGCCAGGTCGAGGAACTCCTCGGGGTCGGCGATCATGTGGTACGAGGCGCGCCGCTGCAGCGGCAGGATCCAGGTCTCGAAGGGGAAGCGCGGCGCGAACGGCGCCAGCGCCACGAACCGCGACGTGGTGGAGATGACGCGCTTGCCGTTCGCCTCGGACATCTCCTGGTCGAGGATGTCCGAGAACACGCAGCGCTCCTTGAGCTCGAAGTAGCGGCGCGCGCCGTCGAGCTCCTCCT
>CAZMQP010000221.1:0-4681 GCA_964568385.1 uncultured bacterium | reverse complement strand
GGTTCCTGCCGCAGGCGGGCGTGGCGAGCCGCGTGCGCTGGCCGCACGGGCCGTTCGTGCGCGTGGACCGCGGGCTCGAGGCGGGCGACTCGGTGTCGGTGCACTACGATCCCATGCTCGCCAAGGTGGCGGCCTTCGGAGCCACGCGCGAGGCGGCGCTGGCGCGCCTCACCGGCGCGCTCGACGCCACCCGCATCCACGGCGTGATCACCAACCTGCCGTTCCTTCGCGCCCTCACGCGCGACCCGCGCGTGGCCCGGGCCGCGTTCGACACCGAGTGGATCGAGCGGGAGTTCCTGCCCGGTTTCGAGGCGGTCGTGCGGGCGCCGGCGCCCGCGCCGGCGCTGGCGGCGGCCGCGCTCGCCGCGCGGCTGGCGCCCGCCGCCGCTCCGGCGCGGGCCCGCGAGGGCACGGCCGCCCCGTCCGATCCGTTCACCGCGCTCGGCGCGTGGCGGCTTCCGGGGAGCGGCTCATGAAGAGCCTGTGGCGCGACGGTGACCGGCAGCGCGAGGTGGAACTCAAGGCGCTGGGCGAGGGGCGCTATGCGGTGCGCGTGGATGAGGCCGAGTTCGAGGTCCGGGCCGAGCTCATGGCGGACGGCCGCATGCAGCTGCGCCATGAGGCGGGCGACACCGTGGCCGAAGTGACGCCGGCCGGCACGAGGCGGTTCGTGCGACTCGGCACGCTCGAGTTCGTGCTCGAACGCGAGAGCGGCGGCCGCACGCGCACCGGAGGCGCGCACGGCGGCGGGCTCGAGGCCCCCATGCCCGGCGTGGTCACGCGCGTGCTGGTGGCCGCGGGCGAAGCGGTCACCAAGGGCCAGCCGCTGGTGGCGCTCGAGGCCATGAAGATGGAGCACCTGATCCGCGCCCCTCGCGACGGCCGCGTGCGCGCGGTGGCCGCCAAGGCCGGCGAGCTGGTGCAGGGCGGCGCGGCGCTGGTCGAGCTCGAGGACTGAGCCGCTGCGCGTCCACCGCTACGTCGCGATCGGGGACAGCTCCACCGAGGGGCTCGACGACCCGGACGGCCGCGGCGGCTATCGCGGCTGGGCCGACCGCCTGGCGCAGCGCATCGCCGACCTGCAAGGGGGCCTCGACTACGCCAACCTCGGCGTGCGGGGCCTGCGCACGCACGAGATCCGCGAGCGCCAGCTCGACGCCGCGCTCGCGATGCGGCCCGACCTCGCCACGCTCTTCTGCGGCACCAATGACGTGCTCGCGCGCGACTTCGATGCCGGCGTGTTCGAGGCGCATGTCGAGGCCATGCAGCGCGCGCTCCGCGGGCAGGGGGCCACCGTGGTCGGGTTCACGCTGCCCGACCTGACGCCGCTCATCCCGGCCGCGCGCCGGATCGCGCCGCGCATCGCGGCGATGAACGCCGTGCTGACCCGAGTCTCGGCGCGCACGGGATCCCGGCTCGTGGACTTCGCGGTGCATCCGGTCGCGGTCGATCGCCGCCTGTGGAGCCCCGACCGCATCCACGCCAACGCCGCCGGGCACGCCCGCATCGCCTGCGCCCTCGCGCACGCGCTCGAGCTCCCCGGCAGCGACGACACCTGGATGCACCCGCTGCCCGCCATGCCGCAGCGCTCGGTGCCGGCGCACGCGGCGGACGAGGCGGCGTGGTGGCTGCGCTTCGGGTTGCCCTGGGCGCTGGCGCCGCTGGCGGGCTTCCTGCCGCGGCCGCGGCGCGGGCCCAAGCGCGCGGCGCTCGCCCGGCTCGAGCCGGCGCCGCCGGGCGGCTGAGCCGGCGCCGCCGCCGCCGGGCGTTCGCGCCCGGCCTGCCGAGTGACTAGATTCCACTCCATGTCCGAGCCCCGCCTGTCGTCCGCCACGCGCGGCGCCCTCACCACGGTGGGGCTGCTGGTGGTCGTCGCGCTGCTGTGGATGCTGCGCGAGCTGCTGCTGCTGGTGGGGTTCGCCGCGCTGCTCGCCTATGCGCTCGATCCGCTGGTCCGATTGCTCGAGCGCGTGCGGCTGGGTCCGCGGCAGCTGCCGCGCCATGCGGCCGCGATGCTGGTGATGCTGATCGTCGCCGGCGTGCTGGCGTGGGCGCTGGTGGTGGGGCTGCCGCAGCTGGCGCGTGAGGCGGGCCGCTTCGCCGAGCGCGCCCCCGCGGCGCTCGCCCGGCTGCTCGATCTGCTGCGGGCGGAGGCGGGCGCGCGCGGGCTCACCGCCATGCTGGGTCCGCTGGGGGGCGCCACGCCGATGACGGCGGCCGAGCTCATCGCCAGTGCGAGCGTGCCGGTGCTGCGCACGCTCGGGCGCGTGTTCGACCTCGGGCAGCTGGTGGGACTGGTGCTCGTGCCGGTGCTGGCCTTCTACCTGCTCGCCGAGCACGCGGCGGTCGAGGCGAGCGCGCTGCGCTTCCTGCCCGAGGACGCCCGGCCGCGCGCGCAGAAGGCGCTGACGGCGGTGGAGCGCGCCCTGCGCAGCTATGTGCGGGGCCAGGGCGTGGTGTGCGCCTTCATGGGGGCGCTCACCGGGGCCGCGCTGGCGCTGATCGGGCTGCCGGGCGCCATCCTGCTCGGCACCATCGTGGCGTTCGCCGAGGTCCTGCCGATCGTCGGCTTCTGGACGGCCTCGGCCGCCATCGTGCTGACCGGCTGGAGCACCGCCCACCCGATGACCGCGCTCTACGGCTGGACCGCCTACCTCGTCATCAATCAGATCGTCGGCCTGTTCGTCACGCCGCGCGTGATGGGGCAGCATATGAGGATGCACCCGTTCGTCGTGATGGTCAGCATCCTCGCCGGCGGCGTGCTGCTGGGCGCCGCCGGCGCCATCCTCGCGCTGCCGCTGGCGGCGGCGCTGCAGTCGCTGATCGCCGAGTTCGCGCTGCGGCCGGCGCGCCGCGCCGGCGACCGCCCGGCTTCGTCCTGACCCCTTGAGGAGGCATCCCGTCATGCACCGCCCGCTCCGCCACGCCGCTTCGCTCGCCCGCTGCGCCGCGATCGCACTCCTGCTCTCGGCGAGCGGATGCGGAGGCGGCGGCGGCACGACGGGCCCGGGCGGCCCGCCTACGGGGACCTTCAACGACCTGCTCGCGCTGATCGACCGCGCGGTCATCCCGGGGGCGGTGCTGCCCGGCAACGCGGACTCGACGGCCGCGATCCTCGCGGCGCTCGACGTCGAGGGCTTCCGCGCCGCGGTCGCGCTCTTCCCCACGTTCATCACCCCGACGGCCGTGCAGTTCTCCGACGCCGGCGCGGTCTCGGTCCGCACCGGGCCGTCGGGCGGCGAGACCACGCTCGACAAGCAGCAGCTGGTGGTCAGCGGGTTCACCATGAACGTGTACAGCTCGCTGCCCAGCCACCCGGCCGGACTCGCGCTGGTGTTCGACGGCACCCACCATCAGCGCTTCACGGTGGCCGGCTCCTCGTCGGTCGCCGGATTCGTGGACAGCGTGCGGAGCGTGTCGCGGCCGGCCGTCGGCGCGCCGTCGCCGGGAGCGACGGTGCCGCGCGCCTCGGGGCTCACCGTGACATGGACGCCGATGGGCTCGGACACGACGGTCTACGTCACGGCACTGGTGGTGTCGCAGGTGGACAGCACCCTCGCGGCCACGGCCACGCTGGTGCGGGACGTGGACGGCACCACCACCCTCGCGGGCGGGGCGCTGTCGGCACTGCCGCCGGGGCCCGCGCGCCTGTCGGTGGCGCGCCACCGGATCCTGCGGCGCGACACGGGGCCCCGGCGGGTCAACCTGGTGTCCGAGGCGGTGACGCTGCGGACCCTCGAGCTCCAGTAGCGTCCCCACGCGCCGCTTCAGCCGGGGCCGGAGCGGGCCGATGACACGGGCATGTCACGGCGAGCGTCCTCCGGGATGGGTCGTTGACCCCCCTCGGCGGCGCACGCTAACCTGCGCGGGCTGGCCGCAGTCGGGCCCGCCGCCACGGCGCAGGCGCCCTTCGGGCACCGAAGGTGCGCGTCCGTCGCAGACGAACCCGGGGGTTCCCAGGGTTGCCATCCCACCACGCAGTCGCTTCCGGCGAATCGAGGCTCCTGACCCAGCCCGAATGCTTGCGGGCTGAGTGGGTCGGGAGTCTGTTCTTTTCCCCCCGAACCGGAATCCGGGGGGAATGCACCGAGGACCACCGACGTGTACGTGCGTAAGTTCCCCATCGAACATCTCGACCCCATCGCATTGCTCGGGCAGAACGACGCGAATGTCCGGCAGATCGAACGCGAACTGCCGGTGCGCATCACGCTGCGCGAGGGCACGATCACGGTCGCCGGCGACGAGTCGGCGGTGAAGCCGGCCTCGCAGGCGCTGTCCGAACTCGTGCTGCTCGTGGAGCGGGGCAAGACCATCGAGGAGGCGGATGTGGCGACGGCACTCGGCCAGGTGCGGCGTGAGCATGGCGACCATCGCAACGGCAACGGCCGGCTGGCCGAGGCCTACGAGGGCGCGCCGGGGTACAACTTCGAGCGCAAGACCGTGCGTGCGCGCACCCCGACGCAGGCCGTGTACCTCAAGGCGCTCGAACAGCACGACGTCGTGTTCGGCATCGGGCCGGCGGGCACGGGCAAGACCTACCTTGCGGTCGCCGCGGCCGTGGCCGCGCTGCGCTCCAAGCAGGTCGAGCGCATCATCCTCGTGCGTCCCGCGGTGGAGGCCGGTGAGAACCTGGGCTTCCTGCCGGGCGACATGCAGGAGAAGGTGGATCCGTACCTGCGCC
>CAZMQP010000220.1:0-4688 GCA_964568385.1 uncultured bacterium | reverse complement strand
CGCGGCGATCGCGTCGAGTTCGAGCCGCGCATCCCCGATGTCGCGCAGTCGCTCGCGCGGATCCTTGACGAGACAGCGGCGCAGCAGCGCCGTCAGGCGCCGGGGGGTCGAGGCGGGGAGCAGCGACCAGTCGGGGTCGCGCTCGAGGATGCGCGCGATGGTGTCGGACAGGGTCTCTCCGGCGAAGAGCTGGCGACCCGCCAGCATCTCGAACAGCACCACGCCGAACGCCCAGATGTCGGCGCGGCGGTCCACCACCTTGCCCCGCGCCTGCTCGGGGGCCATGTAGGCGGCGGTGCCCAGCAGCACGCCGGCCTGCGTGCCCATGGTGCGCGTCGGCGAGTGCGTGAGGGAGGCGTCGGGGGCGTCCGGTTCGTCGGCGGCGAGCGCCTTGGCGAGCCCGAAGTCGAGCACCTTCACCTGGTCGTCGCGTGTGAACTTGATGTTGGCCGGCTTGAGGTCGCGGTGCACGATGCCGCGCTCGTGCGCGTACTCCATGGCGTCGGCGATGGCGCGGGCGATCGCGACCGCCTCGGCCACCGGCCGGGCGCCCTCGCTGGCGAGCCGCTCGGCCAGCGTCGGGCCCTCGACCAGCTCCAGCACCAGCGCGGGCACGCCGTCCGCCTCCTCGAGCGCCAGCAGCCCGCCGATGTGCGGATGCGCCAGCGAGGCCAGCACGCGCGCCTCGCGCTCGAATCGGGCGCGCCGCTCGGGGTCGCCGACCAGCGCCTCGGGCAGCACCTTGATCGCGACGTCGCGCTGCAGCCGCGTGTCGCGGGCGCGCCACACCTCGCCCATGCCGCCCGCGCCGAGCGGCCCGAGCACCTCGAACCCGCCGAGACGGGCTCCCGGGGACAGGCTCATGCGGCGTGGCCGCCGGTGTCGCGGGCGCGAGGGTCCATGGCGCGGACTCTACATGGAATGCCGCGCGCCGCCGAGCGGGAGCCCGGCGGCGCGTCGGGGTGCGGCGCAGCGGTCAGACGCGCTCGACGAAGTCGCCGGTGCGCGTGTCCACCTTCACCGTGTCGCCCTCTTCGATGTAGGGCGGCACCTTGATCTCGAGGCCGGTCTCGAGCATCGCGGGCTTGTTGGTGTTCTGCACCGCGGCGCCTTTGATGTTGGGCGTGGTCTCGGTGACCTTGAGTTGCACGAACATCGGCGGCTCGATGCCCACCACGCGGCCGTCCCAGTAGTCCGCCGTGATGACCATGCCCTCGGTCAGGTAGCCGGCGTTGTCCCCGAGCACGTCGCGCCCGAGCGCGACCATCTCGTAGGACTCCTGGTTCATGAAGTGGAACTCGTCACCGGCCTTGTAGCTGAACTGCAGCTTGTGCTGGTCGAGCTGGGCCTTCTCGAGCTTGTCGTCGGTCGAGAACCGCACGTCGTGATTGGAGCTGTTCTCGATGTTGACGAGCTTGGCCTGCACGAAGCCGCGCAGGTTGCCGGGCGTGCGGTGCTGCATGGCGGCGACGCGGTGCGGCTTGCCGTTGTAGATGACCAGATTGCCGACGCGGAGCTGGGTCGCTGCGATCACGGAGGCCTCCCGTGGGGTGGTGGTGGGCACAAGGGTACGGACCCCCTGTGCGGGCCTCCCCTGCCGGAAACGGCGGTGGAGTGTGCCGGACCCGGGGGGGCGGCGCAAATCCGCCCCCCGGCCGGCGCACGGGGCTCAGAAGCCGCTGGTGACCTGCACGCGCACGTCGCGCCCCGGCGCGTCCGCGTACGCCTTGTAGCGGCTGAGGAAGTCGCGGTAGCGGCGGTCGGCCAGGTTGCGCACGACCAGCTCGAACCCGAACCGCCGGCCCGCGGCCTCCAGCTCGCCGCCGGCCGCCGCGTGCATCAGCGTGCTCGCCGCCGTCGCCACGTCGTCCGGGTCGAGCCGCGTCTGCTCGCCGTTCCACGACACGGTGAACGACAGATGCGGATGGTGCAGCGCGCCGGCCCGCTCGGCCTCGTAGCGGAGCCCGCCCTCCAGCCGCACGGGCGGGATCCACGGCAGCGGCTGGCCGCGGCTGTCGTTGTCGCCACGCACATGGTCGGCGGAGGCGAGCACGTGCCAGGCGCGGCTCACGTGCAGGTCGCCGCTCAGCTCGAAGCCCGACAAGGTGGCGTCCCCCTGCACCACGTCGAAGATGCGGAGCCCGGACTCGGGGTCGAACTCGGCCGTCGGCCGCGAGTGGATGAATCCGCGGATGCGGTTCACGAACCCGCCCGCCTCGCCGTGGAAGCGCCCCGTCTGCACGCGGACGGCGGCGTCGGCGTTGAGCGAGGTCTCGACGCCCAGCGACGGGTCGCCGCGTTCGAAGGCCACCGTGCCCTCGTGCACGCCGTTCGAGAACAGGTCGAAGGCCGAGGGCGCGCGGAACCCGCGCCCCACGTTCAGCACCAGCGCCACCGGCTCCGACAGCCGGTAGAGCACGCCGGCGTTGCCGGTCAGCGCCGTGTGCTCGCGCGACTGGCGCGTCACGCCCAGCGCCGGCTGGTCGGAGGCCTCGAGCGTGCGATGGTCGAGGCGCGCGCCCAGCGCCAGGCGCCAGCGGCCCACCTCGGTCTCCTCGAATGCGTAGAGCCCGGTCTCGAGCGTGCGCGAATCGGGGATGAGCGCCTCCTCGCCCGAGCCCGTGAACCGCTCGCGCTCCAGCGACACGCCGATGACCCCCTGCCAGCGGCCCCACGGCGCATGATGCCAGCGCACGCCCGCGTTCCAGGTGCGCGCCAGCAGCCCGAGCGCGGGCTCGGCGGCGTCGCGCGACTCGAACTCACGGCGGTCGTTGCGCTGCCAGCCGGCATCGAACCGCACCCGCCCGCCGCCCACCGGCATAAGCGCGCCGAAGTGCACGAGGTCGTCGCGGATGCGCTGGTTCGGCGACGCCTCCGGCTCCTCGGCCGGGTCCTCATGGATGCGCACGGTCTCGTCGCGGCCCGTGTAGCGCACCGACCACGCGCCGCGCTCGCCGCGCACCCCGCCCTCGATGGCGCCCGTGAGCGCCTCGTAGCCGCTGTTGGCGAGCGGGCCGCCGGGCGTCTCGAGGTCGCCGTGGCGCCGCGAGGTGAGCGACCCGCGCAGTCCGAGCCCCTCGCTCGCGGCCTCGAAAGCGGCACGGCCCTCGCGGCCGTCGCCGTTGCTCGACCAGCCCGCGCCGAGCCGGCCGTGCACGAACGGCGCGGCGCCGAACGCGGTCGGCAGGTCGCGCGGGATGACGTTGACCACGCCGCCGAGCGCCTCGGATCCGTAGAGCACGCTGGCCGGGCCGCGGATCACCTCGATGCGCTCGGCATCGGCCGGCTCGATCGTGGGACCGTGCTCGTCGCCCCAGCCCTGGTGGCCCGAGCGCTGGCCGTCGGTGAGCACCAGCACGCGATCGTTGCGCAGGCCGCGGATCACGGGCTTGCCCACGCCGGCGCCGGTGCTCCAGTTGCGCACGCCGGGCAGCGCCGCGACGGTCTCGCCGAGCGAGGCCGCGAGCGCCTCGCGCAGCGCGTCGCCGCCCAGCACGCCCACCGGCTGCGGCGACTCGAGCGCCGTGGACGGCACCGCGCCGGCGCTCACCTGCACGGGCGGAAGCTCCACCATCGCGGTGCGCAGCCGCGCGTCGAGCGTGTGGGCGCCGCTCGTCAGGGTCACGGGCAGCAGCGCCGGGTGGAACCCGAGCCGCTGGAACGTGACGCGGTAGGTGCCGGGCAGCAGCCCCGGCAGGCGATAGCGGCCGTCGGCGCCGGTGACGGTCGAGCGCGCGAGCTCGACCACCGCCACCGACACGTCGGCCACCGGCTCGCCGTGCTCATCGAGCGCGCGGCCGCTGAGGGTGAGCGACGGCGCGGTCTCGGCCGACGACGGCGAGACGGCCACGGTCAGGACCACGGCCATGCAGAGCGCGTACGCGGACGCGCGCAGGAGGAATCGGTTCATCGGGTGCTCCTCGGCGGGCGCGCGCGGGTCGCGGCGCCTCGCGATGCGGGTGAGCGATGCGCCGCGCGGGGTGCGCGGCGCGGGCGGCTCAGCCGCGAGGAGGACCTCGCTGGAGATGCGGCGACAGGCGCCGGACGACCGGCGCAGCCTCGGGCGCGGAGGCGGCGAGCGCCTCCGGCCGGCCGGTGACCGCCGGCGCGACGGGCGCGGGCGGCGGCGCCGCCACGACCTTGGCGACGGCGCACACCGTACAGGCGTCGCGCGAGGATGCCGGCGCACAATCGTCGTGATGATGCAGCGCGGCCGCGCACCACCCGGTCACCAGCGACAGGGCGATGCCCAGCACCAGCAGGGCGCGGGGGGCGCGCGCGAGGCGCGATCCGGTGTGTGGCGGGCGCATCATGCCCGCACGCTAGTCCGCGGCGGGCGCCGCCGTCCAGCCGCCCGCATCAGTGGGCCTCGGCGTAGGCGCGCACGCCCGCCAGCAGCGCGTCGAGGTCGGCCCGCTCGAGCACGCGCCCGACTGCCACCACGGCCTCGATGCGCCGCGTGTTGCGGATGTCGGCGAGCGGGTCGCCCGACAGCAGCAGCAGATCGGCGCGCTTGCCGCGCTCGATCGTGCCCTGGCGGTGCGGCCGGGCGAGGAACCAGGCCGGGGCCGTGGTCGCCGCCTGCAGCGCCTCGTAGGGCGTCAGCCCCGCCGCCACCAGCGCCTCGAGTTCGCGGTGCAGCGCGTCGCCGGGCAGGCAGAAGGCGTCGAAGCTGTCGGTGCCCGCCA
>CAZMQP010000219.1:0-4703 GCA_964568385.1 uncultured bacterium | reverse complement strand
CCCGCGGCGAGCAGCGCCGCTGCGAGCGTGGCCGACTCGGCGATCACGTGCAGCCCCGCGTGCGCGTCGCCCAGCGCGCGCACCAGGTCGAAGCCGGCATCGAGATGCCGCGCCGTGATGAGCCCGCACAACGTGGCCCAGCCGCGGCGGTCGAACGCCAGCAGCAGCACGCGTGGCACGCGCTCGCCGGGGGCGGCGTCGCGGGCGGTGAGTTCGGCGCCCGGCAGCGCCTGGAGCCCGGTGGCGGCGCACGCGGTGAGGAAGCGGATCGACAGATAGAGGTTGTCGCGATCGGTCAGCGCGAGCGCGTGGTAGCCGAGTTCGGCGGCGCGCTCGGCGAGCGCCTCGGGCGAGGCGATGCCGGCGAGCAGCGTGCCGTGGGAGCGGACGCGAAGCGGGGTGAAGGGCATGGGGGTCGCTCCTGTGTATGGCTGGCGGAACGCGCCGGGGTGAGACGCCCGCGCGGCACGTTCGGCTCCGCCTCTCGGCGCGAGACTGCACGTATGTGCAGTAGCGCAGCAGGGAAGGGGGGTCGGTCGTGCGCTTCATCGGTTCGCCCTCATGCGATCGGGCAGCCGGCTTGCCGCGCGGCGGGTCAGGCGGCCTCGACGTCGATGAACTCCCCCTCCGAACTCGGTTTGGGAACCGGCAACCCGTCCCGTCGCAACTCCTCGATGTGGAGGGAGACCGCCTCCCGGATGAGACTGACGACTTCCTCGCGGGTCTCGCCGACGGCGATGCACCCGGGCAGATCGGGCACATGCGCGCCCCAACTCGATTCACCGCGCTCGATGACCACCATGTATCGCGTCATTCGTCTGTCCCCCTCTTCTTCATTCCGGCTTGCAGCTCGCTCTCGCGGCCGACCACGATGGCTCCGAGGCTATTTCCGGCCTTCATCGTCGGTCAACTTGCACACGTCACTGCGTCAGCGACGGCGTGCGCAGCACCAGCCCGTAGCGGTCCCGGCGCACGCGGCCCTTGAGGTGCAGCGCGCGGCCCGACAGCACCACGCCGTGGCCGAACGAGCCGCGCACGTCGTCGAGCGCCTCGTAGAGGGCGGCGCGGCGGCCGGCCTCGCGTTCGTCGAACAGTGCGCCCTGCTCGCTGGCGCCCGCGACGAACTGCGACAGCACCACGCCCAGCGCGTGCAGCGTGACGCGGCGCGTGTCGAGCCGCGCCAGGATGTCGCGCGCCAGCGCCAGCACCACCGGGTCCACCGCCGACGGCTGCGGCAGCGTGCGCGACTGCTCGACGCCCTCGCCATCGCTCCAGCGCAGCCGCACCGCCACCGTGCGCGCCGAGAGCCCGCGCTCGCGGCACGCGCGGCACGCGCGGCCGATCAGGTACTCGAGCATGCCCTCGATGATGCGAGGATCCGCCGTGTCCTCGTGGAACGACGTCTCGCGAGAGAGCGACACCGGCACCTCGCGCGCCACCACGGGAGCGGTGTCGCGGCCGCGGCAGCGCTCGTAGAGCAGCCGCCCCGGCGCGCCGAACAGCGCCTCGAGCGTGCCCACGGGCAGCGCCTGCAGTTCGCCGATGGTGCGCAGGTTCATGCTGCGCAGCGTGCGCGCGTGCGCGTGGCCCACGCCCGCCAGTTGCTCGATCGGCCGCGCCACCAAGAACGCCTCGGCCTCATCGGCCGACACCGCCGCGAGGCCGTCGGGCTTGACGGTCTTGCCCACCAACTTGGCCAGCATGCGGTTGGGCCCAAGGCCGCAGGTGACCGTGAGGCCCGTGTCGGCCTGGATGTCGCGCCGCAGCCGCGCCGCCGCCGCCAGCAGATCGCCGCCGTGCGCGCGCTCGGTGCCGGTGAGCTCGAGATAGGCCTCGTCGAGGTAGGTCTCGACGTCGGGCGACAGCGCGCGGCAGCGCTCGAAGATGCGCTCGGCGTAGCAGCGGTAGATCTGCGCGTGGCCATCGAGGATCACCACGCCCGGGCAGCGGCGGCGCGCCTCGGAGAGCGGCATGCCCGCCTTGAGCCCGAACCGCCTCGCTTCGTAGGAGCACGACGCGATGACGCCGTTGCCCACGATGACCGGCCGGCCCTGGAGCCTGGGGTCCCTCTGTTGCTCGATGCTGGCGAAGAACGCGTCGATGTCGACGTGGAGGACGGCGCGGGGGTGGGGGGCCTGGGGTTCCACTGTCACCGCGCCACGGGCATGCCGTCGTAGGTGCGCTTGTCGAGCAGCCGGCCCGTACGGCTCTTCTGCGGACCGCCCCATTGCTTGAAGAAGAACGGCACGCCTGCGGCACGGCACTGGCGGCGGATCTGACGCACCCACTCGGCGTCCATCGGCCGGGCGCCGTGGCCGCTCTCGCCGCCCACGATCACCCAGTTGATGCCCGTGGGCCCGAGCACGTGGCGCAGATCGAGCGGCCCGAGCAGGGGTTCGCACGAGAGGAACCGAACCGCCGCATCGAGCGAGGCCACGATCTCGGCGCGGCCCACATAGCGCTCGCTCTCGACGCTCGTGCCCAACCAGACGTTGGGGTGCGTGAGCCGCGGCGGGCCGCCGGCCATGTGATCGCGGACGAATCGCGCCATGCGCTCGGGACGCTTGGTGAGCACCTGGAACCGATGCCACGATGCGCGCTGCATGGTGTCGAACACGCGCGCGATGAAGTCGTCGGGCACGCGCTCGTGGAACAGGTCACTCATCGAGTTGACGAAGATGAGCTTGGGCGTGCGCCAGCGAAGCGGCAGCTCGATGCGCTCGGGCCACAGGCGTAGATCGAACCCCTGCTCGAACGGATGCCCCGGCACGCCGCGGAAGCGCTCGGAGAACACCTGCGCGTAGCAGTGCTTGCACCCCGGGCTCACCTTGGTGCAACCCGTGACCGGGTTCCACGTGGCGTCGGTCCATTCGATGGCGGAGTGGTCACTCATGGGTGGGCCCTCCGGAGAAGCGAATCCATGTGCCAGTTGGGAAGTCACGCCGTCGTCGCTTCCTACCACCTTCGCGTGTGGCTTCCACTTCAATGTGGCCAGGCATCTGAACGGATCGCTCCTCAAGCAAGTTAAGTGCTGCCCGAGCATGCGCCGGTAGGTCATGAACTCTCTCTACAATCACAGCCGCTTTAACCTCCTCCCACCGTACCCGTTGGCCTTCGAACCGACTCAGGAGCCAACGTGCGAGACTGGGCGCTGGGTCAGCCGGGAGCAGCATGAGTTGGCTGGGGTCGTGCCCGGCAGAGTAGGTGAAGTCGGCTGAGGAACTGGCGGCAGACATCGCCTCCTTCATCTTCAGGAGCCCGAGAGGATGCTGGGTTGTGTAGAAGAGGTCGTAGATGGCGTTGCCGTTGGCTGCCTTGACCGAAAAGAAGCGAACGTGTTTGGAGACGCTCTTCAGCTGTGACGTGTAGAGGTCTCGGATTGTGGCCAGACGGTCGCCGTGAGCCCGCGCAATGCGTTCGGCAGCGTCCGGGAGTCCGAAGAGCGCATTGATGTGCTCTGGAATCTGAGCAGGAAACCTCTGAACTGTGTTCGTCATGAAGGTGAGGAGCGCTTCGCATCGAGGTCTGCGGAGAAGACTAGCCAGCAACGCGAAAGGCACGTCCCGGATTCCGAACGGATCAATCAAAGCGAACGTCGGCGTGCTCTGTCGCCCTCGTGCTTCGAGGCGTGTCACAACCTTGTCGAGCACGTCTGGAAACGACCGATTGATCACCCTCACAACGAAGTGCTCAGGCAGTTTGAGCTCGGGAATTTCGACGTCGCGGAGCCAAGTGGCGCGTTCAGCGTCTTCTTCGACGAAGATGAAGAACAACTTCTTGTTTCTGAGGCGCGCAAAGTGGCCACGTGCGGCCTTCAGGGCGATGAGGGGCGACCCGTCCTCGCCACTCGCATATCGACCGGGACCGGCGAACCCGTCGAGATAGACCATCTCTTCGTTCTTCCGGGCAAGGATCGGGAACCAGGCCTGCAGGTAGCGCCGCAGAACCTGGTGCTTGGCTCTCGTATGTGGTTCCAGTTCCCACGTTGTCGTCCTGGGTGTCGTCATGTTGCGATTCCCTCACGCCATGGTCGCATGGGCAAGGCCGATCGAGCGGCGCTGGGTGGATGACATCGCCTGCGGTTCGTGAGAGGAGCCCGCGCCGGGCGTGCCGGCGATCCCCGCGATGCCGAGTCCGGACGCGGGCCCTCCCGACGGTGGTGGCGTGGCGATCGGTTCGCTGCGCTCGACTGCGGCGCCGTGCTCGGGACGCACGGGTGCCGTGGGGTTCGTGCCCGAGTGGCGGTGCGCATCCTGCGCGCCACCGGACGCCGCAGCCGGGTGCAGGGGGGGGCGGGACATCTCATCCCTCCAGGGAGACCGAATCGAGCCACCACAACATGTCGCCGGTCTGCAG
Source organism: uncultured bacterium (assembly GCA_964568385.1). GTDB lineage: Bacteria > Eisenbacteria > RBG-16-71-46 > RBG-16-71-46 > RBG-16-71-46 > CADEFY01. The sequence goes on along the minus strand of CAZMQP010000219.1, from coordinate 347 downwards.
CTGGAGCTGATAGACGTCGCCGTTGGCGTCGGTGACCGAGAAGAACAACCTCGGGTGGCGCCCCGCGCGATCGAGCCATCGCGCGTTGACGCGAGTGACGCGGTGCTCACGGCTCCGGCGGCGGAACATCACCGGAGTGATGACCCCGCCGTGGAAATCCGCGCGCACACCCACGGGCTCGTCGATCGGTTGGCTCTGCATGACCTGGCGAGGGGCACGTTACTGCACGGATGTGCAGTAAGGCAAGAACGAAGTTGGGCGCGTACGGAGGCGCGTTCTTCCTTGACGCGTTGCGGGATGGGGGATGAGGGTTGGGGTGGAATCGGCCCACGAGTGTCCGCCCCGCG
>CAZMQP010000218.1:0-4730 GCA_964568385.1 uncultured bacterium | reverse complement strand
GCGATCGCAAGTAGGTCGCCACGCAACCGGAGACGGGCCCCGTCCAGGTGGCCCGTCTCCGGCTTCGCGCCACCCTTCGGCCGGGAGAAGGCAATGACGGAAACGCTTCGAACACGCAGAATCGTGGCTCTCGTGGTCCTGGTGTCCGCGCTGCTGCCGCTCGTTCTGATCGGTTGTGCATCGACGGGGATCAACAAGGGACAGGCGAACTTCATCTCGTCGGATGAAGAGGTCGCCATGGGGCAGGCCATGTCGGTCGAGGTCGCGAAGCAGTACCCGATCCACGACAACCGCACCGTGACCGCGTATGTGCAGTCCGTCGGCGACAAGATCGTGCGGAACTGCGACCGCAAGGACATCTCCTATCACTTCGCGGTGATCGCCAAGAATGACGCGAATGCCTTCTGCCTTCCCGGTGGCCACCTCTATCTCTATACCGGACTCATGAAGGTCGCGAACGACGAGGCCGAGTTCGCCGCCGTGGTGGCCCACGAAGTGGGGCACGTCGCAGCGCGTCACTCCACGGAGCGTCTCACCCAGCAGTACGGCTACCAGTTCCTGCTGGGTCTGGTCCTCGGGCAGGACCCCGGCACGGCCGCCAGGCTCATTGCGGAACTCGCGGCGACGGGCGGCTTTCTCAAGTACGGACGGGATGACGAGTTCGAGGCGGATCGCCTCGGCGCCGGATATCTCCGAGCGGCCGGCTACGACCCGCAGGCCATGGTCGACTTCCTCAGGAGGATCGAGAATCTCGAGACCCGCGAACCGAGCCGGCTCGAGACCTGGTTGATGACGCATCCCCCGACGAGCGACAGGATCGCGCGGGTGAAGGAACGGATCGCGGCCTTCTCGCCGTCTGCGAATCCCGTTCGCAACGCTGCCGCCTACGCGGCGATCAAGGCGCAGCTGCCGAACTAGCGGACGGGCGAACCGAGACCTTCAGCGGTTCGCACGCGTCCCGGATCTCCGAGCCGCCCTGCTCCGCGGTCCGGATGCGAACGCACGCCTCCGGGGGCAGCACGAAGCTCCTGAAAACGCCGACCTCGCCATCGCCTGTCCATGCGGCCCCGAGAGTGGCCTGGATCAGCGGCTCGACGGTGGCATCGCTCTCACCGATCGTCAGCTGGCGCTTCCGGACCATGCACCGCCGACCCGCCGGGCCGCGGAAGTACTCGAGCGTGCCGGCCTGCCGGCGGTGGCCGACCGCCGTCTGCACCGCTTCCAGCCGCTCGGGGCAGGAACCGCACGGCAGGAGAACCCACGCCATGACGATGCTCGTGCGTGATGCCGGGACATCGGCGGCCCGAGCTCAGGGGCCGGCTGCGGTTGGACTGGGAACCGCACGGAACACCAGCACGGCATTGAAGCCGCCGAAACCGAACGAGTTGGACATCACCGCCGCGACCTCCTGCCGGCGGGAGCGATGCGGCACGTAGTCCAGGTCGCACTCGGGATCGGGATCGTCGAGGTTGAGGGTCGGGTGCAGGATGCCGTGCATCAGCGTCAGCACCGCGGCGACCGCCTCGAGCGCCGCCGCGCCGCCGAGCGCGTGGCCGGTCATGGACTTGGTCGCATGCACGGCCAGTCGTGCGGCGTGCGCGCCGAACACCCGGTGGATCGCCCGCGTCTCGGTGACGTCGTTGAGCGGCGTGGAGGTGCCGTGCGCGTTGACCACGCCGATGTCGGCGGGCTGCAGGCCGGCGTCCGCGATGGCCGCCCGCATGGCACGCACCGCGCCCCGGCCCTCGGGATCGGGCGCGGTCAGGTGATACGCGTCCGCGGTGGTGCCGTAGCCCGCCAGTTCGGCGAGCGCCCGTGCGCCGCGGGCGCGCGCATGCTCCTCGGCCTCGAGCACCAGCACGCCGGCGCCCTCGGCGATGACGAAACCGTCACGGCTGGCGCTGAAGGGGCGGCAGGCGCGCTCGGGCTCGTCGTTGCGCGTGGAGAGCGCCTGCAGCTGGCAGTAGCCGTCCACGGCGAACGGCGAGAGCGTGGACTCGGTGGCGCCGCCGATGGCGACGTCGCAGCGGCCCGAGCGGATGAGGTCGAGCGCCGTGCCGAGGCTCGTGGCCCCCGTCGCGCAGGCGGTCGCGGGGCAGACGATGGGGCCCCGACAGGCGGTCTCCATCGCCACGAGTCCGGACGCCATGTTGGGGATGATCGCCGGCACCGTGAGCGGCCAGAACCGCCCCGGCCCGCGCTCGAGGAAGACCGCGTGCTCGCGCTCGAGCATGTCGAACCCCCCGATCCCGGTGCCGATCACCACCGCGGTGTTCTCTCGCCCGTCACCCTCCGGAAGGGCCGCCTGCGCGATGGCCTCCTGCGCGGCCGCGAGCGCCAGCTGCGCGAACCGCGCGGAGCGCTTGACGACCTTGGGGCGGAGCGACTCGTGCGGATCGAAGTCGCGGACCTCGCCCGCGATGCGGCTCGCCAGCCCGGACGCATCGAAGCGCGTGAGTGGCACGATGCCGGACCGGCCCTGCACCAGGGCGTCCCAGAACCTCGGCACGCCCGTGCCGATCGAGGAACACACCCCCAAACCAGTGACCACCACGCGGCGGGCCATGCGCCACTCTAGGCCGAACCGCCACCCGAGGACCAGATGCGGCGGGATGGTGCGGCGGACGTGCTCCCGATCCGGGCCCGGACCTGCGCCACGGCGACGCCTGTGCCCGTCGCTTGCGTCAGTGCACGCGCACCACCCGGCTCCACCGCACCTCCCCGCCCGATCGCGCACGCACCAGGTAGAGGCCCGAAGCGGCCGGCTCGCCCCGCTCATCCCGGCCGTCCCACGCGACGACATGCTCGCCGGGCTCGAAGCGGGCTTGCGACAGCGTTCGCAGGAGGCGGCCGGCGACGTCGAACAGCACCACCTCCACCTCGCTCGTCCTGCCGAGTGTGAGCCGCAGGGCGCAAGCGCCTCGCGCAGGGTTCGGTCGGGGCCCGCCGAGCGAGAAGGCGGCCGCGCCGCCCACCGGGTCGACCGCCAGCCTCGCGCTGGACAGCTCGGCCACCTCGGCTCCCGAGAGCGCCCGGCCGTAGATCCTCACGTCGTCGAGTTTGCCGTTGAACACCTCGAACAGTCCGGGCGTGTCGGCGCCGATCCGCAGGGGCCGCGTGTCCGCGACCATCGTGTAGGTGAATGCGGCGCTGTCCACCTGGACTCCGTTGACGTACTGCCGAATGCGCTGCCCGTCGTAGGTGGAGGCGACGTGATGCCAGGTGTTGAGCGGCAGTGTCACCGGCGTGTCGCGGCCGTTGGTCCAATTCCCGTACTCCACGCCGAGGACGCTCGGCGCGCAGTAGAGCCGGTACATGAGCGCGTTCTCGGAGGTGGCCGACTTCATGAGGATCGGATTGAAGGGACTTCCGACCGCGCTGACGCCGAGCTGGTACACCCATGCCGCCTGGGTGAGCGCCGTGGTCGGGGACGACAGGCTGGCCGAGTTGGGAACGGCGACGTAACTGCTCACTCCGTTGAACAGATAGGCGGAGTTGGCGGCCCCGAAGCGGTCGGTCGTCGAGACGAGTGGGCCGACGATGGCGCCATGGTTGCCGTTCCCGCTCACATCCTGGACGTCGCCATCGAACGGATAGTGGGCGATCAATCCCGTCGTGAGATCGGCGTGGGCGACTCCGGCTGATGACGTGCCGAGGAGCAGGGCCGCGGTCAGGATACGCGTCGAAAGTGGCTTCATGGAGGGGCCTCGTGAGTCGGGGTGCGTGATGGGCCACCCGGGTGGAGGCCCGAGCGCTCCATGGGTTCGACGCGGAACCCGCCCCGCCGTCACGGATCGAATCGCCCGGCCGGCCCCGGCCCCCTGAACGCCGGACGCCCGGCGGGGCTCCCCGCCGGGCGTCGGCCATGCCTGCCTGACCGCCGCGCGCTAGGCCTCCGCGCCCCCGCTGATCGCGTCGGCCAGCACGGTGGCCTTGTTGTCGCTCACCTCGAAGAACCCGCCCGCCACGGTCCAACGGTCCTCGCGGCCGCCCGCGTGCCGCACCTTGAGCGTGCCCGCAGCCAGCCCGCTCACGAGCGGCGCGTGGTGCGCGAGCACCCCGAAGTAGCCCTCGGTACCCGGGGCCTCCAGGTACTCGACGCGGCCCTCGAACACGGTGCGTTCGGGCGTCAGGATGCTGAGCGTGAACGGGGTCGCCATCGGATCAGGCCTGCGCCTTCATGGTCTCGGCCGCCTCGAGCACCTCGTCGATGCCGCCCTTCATGTAGAACGCCTGCTCGGGCACCTCGTCGAGCTCGCCGGCCACGATCATCTTGAACCCCTTCACGGTGTCCTCGAGCTTCACGTACTTGCCCGGCGTGCCCGTGAACGCCTCGGCCACGAAGAACGGCTGCGACAGGAAGCGCTGGATGCGGCGCGCGCGCCCGCCGGCCGCTCCTTGCCGCGCCGGCGCACTCCAGTCCTTGCCTGCCGCCACCTCTCGCCCTCCCGGAACGAGCCTAAGGTTGATCGGGCGGCGCGATCGCCCCCTGGCGGAGGGGTGGGATCGCGTAGCGCAACTCCAACGTGCCGGGTCGGGAGCGGAACTGGCGGTCCGGTCCGAGGAATCCGCTCACCGCGCTCGTGCCGAGCATGCTGACTCGGACCTCGCTATCGCCGACGGACCACACTTCATCACAGCGATTGTCCTGACCGAGCGCCCAGGGGTTGCCCGGCACGAAGGTGCTGCTCGCCGGAGGTCCGTACTTCTCGGTGAGGCCCTGACGCACA
>CAZMQP010000217.1:0-4731 GCA_964568385.1 uncultured bacterium | reverse complement strand
AGCCCTGGCACGGGACCACCGGCGTCACCTGGCGCTCGAGCATGGCGAGCAGCATCTCGATGACCTCGGGGCGCACGCCCGAGGCGCCCTTCGAGAGCGAGGCCGCGCGCAGCAGCAGCATCGCGCGCGCCACCTCGCGCGGCGAGGGCGCGCCCACGCCGGCCATGTGCGAGCGCACCAGGTTGACCTGCAGCTGCGACGTCCGGTCGAGCGCGATGCGCCGGTCCTTGAGTTCGCCGAACCCCGTCGTCACGCCATACACGACGCGGCCCGACTGGAGCGCGTCCTCCACCACGCGGCGGCTCGCCACCACCTTCGCGCGCGCCTCCTGCCCCAGCTCCACGCGCGCGCCGCCGCGCGCCACCTCCGCCACATCGTCGAGCGTCAGTCGGGCATCGCCGAGCCGGATCACGAGGGGTCCTCCACGAGGGGGCGTGCGGCATGGGAATCGTCGAGGAAGCGCGCCGCCTCGGCCGCGAGCCGGTGCACGTCCCGATGCGGTTCGGGTTCCTGGGGAAGCGCGGCGAGGAAGGGCCTGCGGTAGCGCGCGTTCACGAGACGAGGATCGCACACCACCAGCACGCCCCGGTCGTCCCCTCGGCGGATGAGCCGGCCCACTCCCTGTCGGAAGCGGACCACCGCCTCGGGCACCGCATCGTGCCGGAACGGATCGCGGCCCAGTTCGCGCAGCCGTTCGCCGCGCGCCTCGACCAGCGGTTCGTCCGGCACCGAGAACGGCAGCTTGGCGACGACCAGCACCTCGAGCGCCTCTCCCGGGAAGTCGACACCTTCCCACAGGCTCTGGACCCCCAGCAAGACACCGCCGCGTGTGCCGCGGAATCGTTCGGCGAGAAGCCCGGCCGGTCCGTCCACGTCCTGCGCCGCGAGTGCCGCGCCCGCCGGCAGCCGCTCCGCCAGACGCGTGCGCACGCGCCGCAGGCGCTCGTGCGCGGTCAGCAGCACGAGGATGTTGCGGCGGGTCGCCGACGCCAGCGCCGCCACCACCTCGCTGACCACCGTGACCTCGTCGCCCGCGGCATCGAGCACGTAGGTGCGCATCTGGCGCGGCAGGTCGAAGGGCGAGGGATGGCTCACGGTCTCGAACGCCACCGTCTCCGGGGTCAGCCCGAGACGGTCGCCGACCCAGCCGAAGTCGCCGTCGCTGGCGAGCGTCGCCGACGTCAGCACGACCGCCCGCGGCTGCGACAGCACCATCCGGCGGGCATGATCTCCGACCCACACCGGCACGCCGCGCAGCTCGGGCTGCCGCGCGTCGCGGCCCTGCGTGCGCCAGAACACCCAGCCCGGGTCGGCCGCCTCGGCGAGCTGCGTCAGGTCGTCCCCGAACTGGCGCCACCGCGCCGCCGCGATCTCGAGCTCGGCGGCGAGTTCGCCCCCCGCCTCCCCCGCCTCGGCCGCCATCACGCCGCTCGAGGCGCGCAGCAGCGTGTCGGCGAACACACCCGCGTGCTCCAGCACCACCTGCAGCGGCTGCAGCTCGCGGCCGAGCAGGTCCTCCATCGAGCGATGCCGCACCCTCCGGCCATACAGCCCGCGCGACTCCTCGGGCGGCAGCGCCAGCGCCCCGAACAGCGCATCGAGGTCGGCGCGCGCCTCCTCGACGCGCTCGGCCAGCCGCTCGAGGTCGCCGGCGAGCGACTCGCGCCGCGTGCCGGTCACGAGCAGCGGCAGGGCCAGCGTGCGGATGCGGCTCAGCAGCCCGCCCGAGCGGCGGTTGCCGCGCAGGCTGCCCATCAGCCGCAGCAGGTCCTCGCCGCGGTGGCGCGACACGCTGCGCTCGAGCTGCGCCGACAGCACGGCCTCGAGCCGGTGCGCCTCGTCCACGATGAGCACGTCGGGGTCGGGCAGCAGGCCGTCGGCCTCGGCGGCACGGGCGAGCAGCGCGTGGTTGACGATGACCAGACGCACCTCACCCGCGCGGCGGCGGGCGCGCGCCCAGAAGCACTCGCGGCCGCGCCGGCACGTGACCGCACTGCACGCCGAGGGATCGGCCGCCACGCGCGGCCGCACGCGGCGGAACGCGTCGGCATCCGAGGCCGGGAAGCGGTCGAGGTCGCCGACCTCCTCGGAGGCCGCCCACGCGCGCAGGTCGTCGAGCACCTCCTCCTCCTCGGCGCCCTGGCCGGTCTCGCTCTCGAGCGCGTGCGGACAGAGGTAGTTCTGCTTGCCCTTGAGGCAGGCGAACGGCATGGACTCGCCGAGCGCCGCCAGCACCGCCGGCAGGTCGCGCTCCACCAGCTGGTCCTGCAGCGACCGCGTCGCGGTGGCGATGAGCACGCGCTCGCCCGTGGCGCGCGCGTGCAGCACCGCGGGCAGCAGGTAGGCGACCGACTTGCCCACGCCGGTCGGGGCCTCGGCCAGCAGGATGCCGCCGCGCTCGATCGTCCGCGCCAGGTCGCGGGCGAGCGCGAGCTGGGCGCAGCGCTGCTCGTAGCCCGTCCAGCGCGCCGCGAGCCGGCCGCCCTCGCGGAGCGCGGCCTCGACCTGCGCCTCGAGCGACATCAGAAGGCCGTCACGAGGCGCAGGTGGATGCGGCCGTCGAAGGCGCCGCGTCCGGGGGCGATACCGTAGTCGAGGTCCACGAGCCCGCCCGCGGCCGGCAGCCGCAGCCCGAAGCCGAGGCCGTCGGCGCGTTCGCGCACGCGCCGCGTGGCGGGCTCGGGCGTGCCGGCCTCGCGGCGCTCCATCTCGGCATGGTCCCAGAACAGATGCACGCGCTCGCCCCGGCCGCCCAGGAGGACGCGGAACTCGGCGCGCGTGCGCAGCACGCGGTCGGCGCGGAATGCCTCCTCGTCGTGCCCCCGCAGCGTCGCGGCGCCGCCCACCGGTGTGCGCTCGAAATCGCCGAGCACGCGGTCGCCGCTCAGCCGGCCCGTGCCCGCCACCTCCAGCATCAGGCCGGTGCGCGGGCCCAGCGGACGGTGGCCCTCGAGCCGCGCGTCGAGCGAGGACGCCCGCGACCGCACGCGCGTGCCGTCGTCGAGGCGCTCGCGGCGGGCGATCTGCGTCGCCGCGAGCCGCGCCAGCGTGCCGCTGCGCGGCGCGAGCGCGTCGTCGCGCCCGTCGCGCGCCAGTGCGAACATCGTGCTGGCCAGATCCACCCCGCGCACGCGCCCCCTCGTCTGCACCACGCGCTCCTCCTGGTAGCCCATCTCGACGCGTTCGCGCGCGCTCACGGCCAGCACCCCGCGCAACCCGAACCGGTCCTGCGTGTAGAGCGTGTCCTGCACCTGCTGGGCGACGCCGGCCTCGAGCGCCAGCGGCCAGCCGAGCACCAGCGGTTCGCGGTAGCGCGCCTCGAGGTCCGACAGGCCGCGGCCGCGCCGCCGCCAGTCGAATCCCACCGAGCGCCCGGTCCCGAGCAGATTGCCGAGTTCGAAGCGGGCCAGCCCGACCACGCCCGACTCGCCCTGCACGCCGACCGCGCCCTCGATGCGGTTGTACCGGGGCTCCTCGACCCGGTAGGTGAGCACGCCCTCGCCCCAGTCCGCGCCCCCCTCGATCCCGAGCCACTCCGCGCGAGCGAACACCCCGAGCCGCTGCAGGCGGTCGGCGGCCGCGCGCGCGCGCTCGGGACGATACGGCATCCCCGCGAGTGTGCCCATGGCGCGGCGCGCGATCGCCGGCTGCGTCACGCGCAGGCCCTCGAGGCGCACCGCCTGCACCCTCACCGCCGGGCCCAGGGCCCCGGTCACACGCGTGCGCAGTTCGCCGCCATCGGCGCGCCAGTCGCTGACGCTGAGCTGCGCCCACGCATGCCCCTCGCGCTCCGCCGACTCGACCGCTCCGGCGAGCGCGCGCTCGAAGCGGGCCGGATCGGCCGGCTCACCGATGAGCGGGGCGAGCGAGGCGGCGATCCGCGCCGAGTCGGCGCCGCTCAGCGCCACCTCGACTGGGGCGAACACGAAGCGCGGCCCCGGCTCGGCCGTCACGACCAGCCGCGGCTCGCCCTCGCCCGTCCGCCACGCGGCGCCGACACGGCCCTCCAGATGACCGCGCGCCTGCAGCCGCTTCGCGATCGCCGGCAGCGCCCGCAGCAGCGCCGCCGAGTCGAGCGGCGCGCGCAGCGCCTCGGCCGCCAGCACCGCCACCTCGCGCTCGGGCCCCGGCCAGCCGCGCACCTCGAGCGCGGGCGCGGCGCCGCCGGCCGCCGGGACCAGCGAGAGCGCCGCGGCGGCCGCGATTCCGCGCAGGAGGACCCGGCGGCTCATCAGAAGAACGCCCGCACTTCGGCGCGGCCCTGCACCACGGCGGCGCGGCCCGGCCGCTCGCGCACGCTCGCCGAGATACCGGCCACGGTGGTGGTGTGGATGCGGAGGTCGGTGCGCGCGCTGCCCTCCCAGCGCGGCGCGCCCGCCGGGTCGGCGCTCGGCAGCAGCGCCGAGGCCGCGGGCCCTGAGACGAACGCGCGGCGCAGCGAGAGTTCGGTGCGGCCGCGGGCGCCGGTGGCGAACCCGACGTCGGGGCCGAGCTTGAACGTGCGCGTCGCCTCGGCCTGACCCGCCGGCCGCGACCAGCCGGCGTCCAGCGTCCAGGCGGCCCGCAGCGCCGTGCTCGGCTGCCACGCCGCCAGCAGCAGGCCGCCCTGCTCCGTGAGCGTGCGGGTGAACCGGCCCGCGCCGGTCGCGCGCTGCTCCGCCTGCTGCCACTGCTCGCGCCCCTCGCTCTCGAGGCTCCACGCCGCGTCGGGGCGCGCGCGCCAGCGCAGCG